>NZ_FODY01000037.1 GCF_900110485.1 Propionispora vibrioides
GGAGCTAGGAACCTTGATCAAACAGATAAATGCCAAGCTGGTTGGGCACTTTCGCTACTATGGGGTAACCGACAACAGCAATGGAATCCATACCTTTGGATACTGCGTACGGCGTAAATTGTTTGAAATACTCAATCGCAGAAGCCAAAAGAAGAGCTTGACGTGGGAAGGATTTGCAAAACTAACAGATAGATTCCCGCTAGCAAAAGCGAGAATCTATGTGAATATCTATGGCTAAACGTAAGTAAATGCTGCTATGAAGAGCCGGATGCCTTAATAGGGCAAGTCCGGTTCCGTGAGGGGGGCTGGAATGTGAGTTCCGCCTCTACTCGACCGAGAAGGACCCGAGAAGAAATACCTTATATTGCGGAAAATAACCTCGCCATTATTCCCTGGGTTAAGGCTTAGGGGAAGATTAAAGCGTCGTTTTCATCGAATTCGATAAAAGGATTCCAGGCCACCTCCCACAAATAGCCGTCAGGATCGGCAAAATAACCGCTGTAGCCGCCCCAAAATACCATTTGGGCTGGTTTGACCAGTGTAGCACCGGCCTGTACGGCCCGGGCCAAAACCTGGTCCACTTCTTCCTGGTTCTTGGTGTTATGGGCCAGGGTGATGCCGGTGAAGCCTGAACCGGCCGAAGGCACGGTGGCGTCTTCGGCCAGCAGGTCGCGGGGATATAAGGCCAAGCCGACGCCGCCTGCGTCAAAAAAGACAATCTGATTTTGGCTGGCTTTAGACGGTTGCCAACCTAACCCGTCACGGTAAAATTGACTGGCGGCAGCCAGATCTTTTACGCCCAGGGTAATTAACGTTAGTTTTTGTCGCATCTGAGATCCTCCTTGCGTTTTTATGAGATAGTCAGTCTGTACAGATGGCGGGAAATAGGGAAGTATTTGTATTTGTCAGGATGAGAAAGGAATTATAGGTATATAATGGAATTATATAGCAGAATTGCGGTAAGATAAAGAGAAACGGCATTATGATAAGGAGGCAGGTAGAATGGCTGAAACAGGACAGGTCAGCAATGCTTTTCAAACGTTTATGAAGGAAGCTCCCGGTCATCAGGCAGCATGGCTGGAGGCCGTGCAGAAATTGGGGGCGGCCAGCAAACTGGACGGCAAAACCGAGGAACTGGCTTATATTGCCGTACTGGCGGCATTGCGCCTGGAAGGTGGTTTGCCATTTCATGTAAAACATGCCAAAGGACTGGGGGCCACCAGGGAGGAAATTATCAGTGCCATCCTGGTCGGTTTGCCGGCGGCAGGGAATACGGTGATTCAGGCATTGCCTGTTGCCTTGCAGGCTTTTGACAATGAATAAGTAATAAGCCGTTACTTTTAAGAAGAAATATCGTTTATATTTGTGAAGTCTGGTATAAACGGAAGGAAGTTATGGCATGTATAAGAAAACACTGGCTGTTGTTATTGGGTTGCTGGGGCTGGTGGTGTCGTCAGCCGATGCAAGCGTATTGTCCCAGCCTGTCTATAATGAGCAAGGAGAAATCATTGGCACTACTCGCAGCGGTTCTGTGGCAGCAACGGGGCCTGAGCTGCCGGAAGGCTATTCAATGTTGACCGTCAAGCAGGGCGACGTAACCGGCGACGGAATTGCCGATACGGTGTATCTGGTAGGCCGCAAGGAGAAGGCCGATTCCATTTACGCCGCCGATCTTTGCCTTATTGTTAAAAACGGTCAGGACAATTCGCTTTACCGCAAGCCGCTGGAGCAGGTGGGCGGTTATGATGCCCGGCTGTTTCTCGGGGACTTTTCCGGTGATCATGTCGACGATGTGTATGTGGAGACCGCTTCCGGCGGCAGCGGTGGGTGGTATTACCACAATATTGTTACTTTCCGGAACGGTGAGGCTAAAGAAATCTTCGGCAAGCAGGACAATGAAACAGCCTATCTGACCGGTACTTTTCAGGACGGCTGGAAAGTGGAACTGAAAAACCGGCTTAACGGCAGGACTTTGCTGTTGGACTTGCATGACCGTCAGGCAGATTATGTACGTTTGGGTTTGTATAAAGAAAATGGAACGTTGGTTGGGGATAACCGGGCTATGCCTGCGCCGTACGGACGGATGGAGGCAGCGGATATTGATGGCGACGGGGTGTATGAGCTGACAGGACTGCAGCGCATTTCCGGCGCCTACCGGGCTGATGGACTGGCGGATATCGAGACTGTGCTTAAATACAGCGGGTCGGCCTGGCAGGCAACATCTGTCCGGGTTACCATTCCGATGGGAAGCGGGCAAGCGACTCCGGCCCGCCCGTAGTAAACGTGGGTATGAGCAGGCCTCAAGCGAAGTGGCTTGGCAGATGCAGTATGTAGTTAGTATATGGATAAAACCAGGGGGAACGCTACCGGCGTTCTCCTTGGTTTTATCCATATTATATTAATGAAACAGGCAAAAAAATCACCGCCAAACGGGGCGGGGGAGCAATATCATACAAGAACGGCCGGCTGACTTATGATACAGTTAATAGTAGAGAACACAGGAGGAGGAATTGGCGGTGGAGCCCGAAGTAAGGACAGTCATTTATGATGCGGAATTAACAGTGGAGGCGTATCGATTCCAAGGGATTATGCAGAAGTTTCCCAATCATTTTCACGATTATTACGTTATTGGTTTCATTGAAAATGGGCGGCGTTATTTGTCCTGCAAAAATAAGGAATACACCATAGAGCCGGGCGATTTGCTATTGTTTAATCCCCGAGACAATCATACCTGTGAACAGATCGACGGCCGGCCGCTGGATTACCGCTGCATCAATGTGCAGCCCGAGGTTATGCGAAAAGCTGCACTGGAAATAACGGGGCGGGAATACCTGCCTTATTTTATCCAACCGGTGGTGTTTCACAGTGAGCTGGTTGCTTCTCTGCGGGAGTTGCATGCTATGATCCTGGCGAAAGAACCGGATTTTAGGAAAGAAGAAAGATTCTTTTGGCTGCTGGGACAATTGATGGCTGAGTATACGGATCAAACGACGGTCTCCGGCCTCGACGGTTCAAGTCCGGAAACCGAGCGGATTTGCGAGTATCTTGAAAATAATTATACGAAAAACATTACATTAAATGAGTTAAGCACGGCTGTCGGGGTAAGCAAGTATTATTTATTGCGCTCCTTTACGAAGCAAAAGGGGATTTCACCGTATAGCTATTTGGCCACGCTGCGGGTCACCCGGGCCAAACAACTGTTGGAGCAGGGCGTGGCGCCATTGGAGGCCGGCCTGCAGACCGGCTTTGCCGATCAAAGCCATTTCACTCATTTTTTTAAAAAGCTGATTGGGCTGACACCGCGGCAGTATAAGAAAATTTTTGAGGAACCGCGCTGATATATATTTGATGGGAGGCGGATGTGTTAATGCTTACCGGACATGCCTTGGCCTGTCTCACGATTTTCATCTGGGGAACCACCTTTATTTCCACCAAAGTCCTGCTGAAGGCGTTTTCGCCGGTGGAAATTTTGTTTTTGCGGTTTGTCATCGGGTTTATTGCTTTATCGCTGGCTTATCCGTACAGACTGCCCTGGCAGGGAAAAAAACAGGAATTGCATTTTGCGGCGGCCGGGCTTTGCGGCATTACCCTTTACTTTTTACTGGAAAATATAGCGCTGACCTATACGCTTGCCTCCAACGTGGGGACTATCCTCTCAGTGGCGCCTTTTTTTACGGCCATGTTTGCTCATTTGTTTTTAGACGGTGAGAAGTTAAGGCTGCAGTTTTTTCTCGGCTTTGCGCTGGCCATGACAGGCATTTTTCTCATCAGCTTTAACGGCCGTGCCATGGCGGGCCTGAATCCGTTAGGTGATTTGCTGGCCTTGCTGGCGGCTGTCGTATGGGCGGCTTACTCTATTTTAACTAAGAAGATAGCCGGCTTCCGGTACAATACCATTCAGACAACCCGCCGGATTTTCCTGTACGGACTTTTGTTCATGCTGCCTGCTTTAGGAGTGTTCGGGTTTATTCCCGACCTCGGACAAATGCTAAAACCGGTCAATTGGAGCAATCTTTTATTTCTTGGCCTGGGTGCATCAGCGCTTTGTTTTGTAACCTGGAATGTGGCGGTTACCGTTTTAGGTGCGGTTAAAACCAGTGTCTATATTTACCTGGTACCGGTCATCACGGCAGTCACGGCGTCCCTTGTACTGCAAGAACAGCTTACCGGCCTGGCCGTCGTCGGGATGGCATTTACGCTGACCGGCTTGTTTTTTTCGGAGCGCAAGTTTTGCTTTCCGGTACGGGAGCGTGTGGAAAGCGAGTGAACGGTAAAATACTGCCGGGAAGGCTGATTTTGTAGAAACGTTTTCTCAGTCAATATAGGGTTACTTGAAGAATCCGGCAGAAGCGGGTTCTTTTTTTATTAAAGAGTGTTTAATAGCTTGGTTTAATATCCAAAGCGAGCAGCCGCTGGTATTGCTCCTGGTCCACGATGATTTTGTTGTGCTCCAGGCTGATATAACCCTGCTCAGTCAGCCGTTTGACGCAGCGGTTGACGGTTTTGGTGCAAAAACCGATTTCATCGGCGATTTGTTGACGGGTCGAGTGCAGACAGAGCTTGGCATTTAAGTTCTGTCGTTGGTAACAGGCAATCAGGTGTAGGGAAAAGCGGTCGATAGAGTCTAAAAATAAAAAACTGCGGTTGACTTTTAGCTGCAAAAACAGCTTTTCGGCCAGCAGGCTGCAGACGGTCAGGGAAGCGTCCGGGCATTGACGCAGCCAGTCTAAAAAGGCTTCTTTGGACAGACAGAAGGCTTTGCAGGTTGTCAGGGCCTTTACGGTAATGGCGTACTGCTCATCGCCGGTAATGGCCTCCAACTCGCCGATCATATCAAAAGCGGTGAATTTGCTGAACGAATAATGGATGCCCGAGGGAAATTCGGCTAGGGCCTCCATACTGCCGCTGACAACCAGATAGACCAGCGTACTGGGATCGTGAGCCTTAACAATGGGGGTATTCTTCCGCAGTGTCACCCAGACGGCGGCATCGCCGCAAACCTTGAGCATATTCTGCAGCAATTGTTTAATCGGGGCAGGCAGGTCCAGTTCATACTGAGACAGGGGATCGTTCGGTGCCGGCATGGGCAGTCCTCCTTTATCGCAGAAAAATGTATGTATTTCTTTTTCCACACAGAGAGACATGTGTCCTATCATTATTTGGCCTTCCATAATAAAATTTTATTAAAAGCTCCTATTTATGGAACAATGAAAAGAAGGAGGTGAAGGAGATGCAAGACAGGGATTTATTGCGGCAGGCCGCTGCGGCCCGGTCGTTTGCCTATTCTCCTTATTCCGGCTATCAGGTGGGCGCGGCACTGCTCTGTGAGGACGGTACGGTGTATACCGGCTGCAATGTGGAGAATATTTCCTACGGCGGCACCATTTGCGCTGAACGGACGGCCGTGGTAAAAGCCGTCAGTGAAGGCCGGCAAAAGTTTGTCAAAATCGCTGTTTCCGTATCCGGCGAGGAGCCGGGCATTCCGTGCGGCTTATGCCTGCAATTCTTAAGTGAATTTGTAGACTCGGAATTTATACTGATTTGCGGTAATTGCCGGGATGAATATACCGTCTATTCGTTTAAGGAGATCCTGCCCGCCGTATTCCGGTCTGCCGCTGTTCATAAAGCAGGCGAATAAGAAACGGCGTGCCTATAAATTTAGTGTGTTGGAGGAGATATTGTGGAGTCGATTGCCAAGCGAATTGATCATACCTTGTTAAAACCGCAGGCCAGCCGGGAGCAGCTTACCGCCTTGTGCCAGGAAGCCAGAACGTACGGCTTTAAATCAGTCTGTGTCAACCCTTGCCGGGTGCAGGAAGCGTTCAAGCTGCTGAGTGGCAGCTCCGTACTGGTATGTACGGTCATCGGTTTTCCCCTGGGGGCCGCTACGACCCGGCTGAAGGCGGCAGAGGCGTTGGATGCCGTGGAGAACGGTGCCGGCGAAGTCGACATGGTGATTAATATCGGCGCAGTAAAGGACGGTAGCTGGGACTATGTGGAGGCGGATATTGCCGCAGTGGTGCAGGCGGTAGCCGGCCGGGCGGTAGTCAAGGTAATCATTGAAACCTGCCTGCTGACTGAAGCGGAAAAACGCCGGGCTTGCTCAGCCATTCTGGCGGCAGGCGCGGATTTTGTTAAAACGTCTACCGGCTTTGCCGGTGGCGGGGCAACGGTGGAGGATGTCCGTCTGTTAAGAGAGTGCGCGGGAGACAAGCTGCAAGTTAAGGCGTCCGGCGGGGTCAGCAGCTGCGAAAGCGCCCGGGCCATGCTGGAGGCAGGAGCCGACCGGCTGGGCACCAGTGCCGGAGTGGCGATTATGAACGGTGCTGCTGGCAGTAATGCCTATTAATATCGGGAAAAGGCGGGAGATACTACGATGAGTGAGCTGTATCATATCGGACTGACACCGGAACAAGGGGCTAAGTATGCTATTTTGCCCGGCGATCCGGGGCGGGTGGAAAAAATTGCAGAGCTTTTGGAAAATCCTCAGTTTGTCGCCAACCGGCGGGAATATAGGACGTATGCCGGGACGCTGGCGGGGGAACGGGTATTGGTTACTTCGACCGGTATTGGCGGCCCGTCGGCAGCCATCGCCGTGGAAGAATTATACATGACAGGAGTGCGGAATTTTATCCGCATTGGTACCTGCGGCGGGATGCAGCACCAGGTGATGAGCGGCGATGTGGTGGTGGCCACGGCGGCAATCCGGATGGAAGGGACTTCGAAGGAATACGTGCCTATTGAATATCCCGCCGTTGCCGATTTTGACGTAACCTGCGCGTTGGTTGCCGCAGCCCGGCAGTTGGATAAATCCTTTCATACCGGGGTGGTTCAATGCAAGGATTCTTTTTACGGACAGCATAATCCCGGCCGGATGCCTGTCGGCACCGAACTGCTTAATAAATGGGATGCCTGGATTAAGGCTGGTTGTCTGGCCTCGGAAATGGAATCGGCCGCACTCTATATGGTGGCCGGCGTATTACGGGCCCGGGCGGGCTGCGTGCTGTCGGTGGTTTGGAATCAGGAGCGGGAAAAAGCCGGTCTGTCCAATGAGCCTGTCCATGATACGCAGGCGGCTATTGAAGTGGCCGTTGAGGCGGTGCGTATTCTAATTTCTCAGAGCAAGTAGAACGGTAAGCGGCAAGGAGGACAAATCTTTTTTTGCAAAGTGGACATGTGTCCTTTTTTTGCGGCGGGCTTGATCATACAATGGTAAGTAATAGAGACGAATTTAATCCAATAGGAGGAGAAACGATGAGTAAGAAAGGCTTGCTTTTGGTAATTCTTATGCTGGCCCTGACGGTTGTGTTCGCCGGCTGTTCCGGCAAGCAGGACACGAAAGCTCCTGCGGCAGGCAATCTGATGGTAGGGATGGTAACCGATGCCGGAACCATCGATGACAAGTCCTTCAATCAGGGAACCTGGGAAGGTATCGTAAAGGCGGGTAAGGATTTTGGCTTTACGCCGAAATATCTGCGTCCCAACGGCACTACGGAAGCCGATTATGACAAGGAAATTGCCAATTTGCACGATGCCGGCTACAGTCTGATCATAACTCCCGGCTTTAAGTTTGAAAACTCCATCTTCACGGCTCAGGAAAAATATGCGGATACTAAATTTGTCTTACTGGACGGTGTGCCCCATCCGGGCAATGATTATTCCAAGGTAAAAGTGGGACCCAACACGGTGTCCATTAATTTTGCCGAACATGAAGCCGGCTTTATGGCCGGTGTTGCCGCAGCGCTGCAGATCAAAACCGGTGAGTTCGGCTTTATCGGCGGGATGGAAATTCCGGCGGTACAGCGGTTTAACTGGGGTTTCCAGCAGGGTGTCGCTTATGCGAACGCCAACCTGGGCACCAAGATCACTCTGAAAGCGGAAAATGTAATTTACCAGGGTACGTTTAATGACGTGGCAGCCGGTCAGCAGTTGGCGGCGCAGATGTACGACAAGGGCGTTAACGTAGTCTTTGCTGCAGCCGGCGGCGTAGGTGTCGGTGTTATCAACGAAGCGGTGGCCCGGACCAAGGCAGGCCATCCGGTATGGGTGATCGGCGTTGATGTTGACCAGTATGCTCAGGGTTATTACGATACGGATAAAACGAAGTCGGTTATCCTGACTTCGGCAGTGAAATGCGTGGATGAGGCTTCCTATGATATGGTGAAAAGCGTGAAGGAAGGGACTTTCCCCGGCGGCAAGACACTGACCTTCAATGCAAAAAACAATGGGGTCGGGATTCCGGCGACCAATCCTAACCTGAAAGAGGATGTTATCAGCAAGGTGAAAGAAGTATTTGCCAGCCTGCAAAGCGGCAAGATCACCGTAGCTGATAAGGGAGACGGCCTGATTCGCTAAATAAGTGACCGATAAATAATGAAAGACTGATTCAGCGTAGAACAGGTCCGAACCGGAGAGAACGCAGCTTGCTGTGAGCGGCTCTTCTGTCCGGGCCTGTTTTTGTTGAAGCCGGTCATAGCAATTATGAATTATAGGGGGCAAAGCGATGGAGTATGTCGTAGAAATGCGGGACATACGTAAAGAGTTTGTGGGAATTGTAGCCAATGATAATATCACGCTGACCGTCCGTCCCGGTGAGATTCATGCGCTGCTGGGGGAAAACGGCGCCGGAAAATCAACACTGATGAGCATTCTATTTGGCCTCTACCAGCCTGATAGCGGTAAAATCTTTATCCGCGGCCAGGAAGTGAAGATCACCAATCCCAATGTGGCCAACGAACTGGGCATCGGCATGGTTCATCAGCACTTCAAGCTGGTACATAACTTTACGGTTACGGAAAATATCATTCTGGGACTGGAGCCGCAGCGGTTCGGCACCG
Source organism: Propionispora vibrioides (assembly GCF_900110485.1). Classification (NCBI taxonomy): domain Bacteria; kingdom Bacillati; phylum Bacillota; class Negativicutes; order Selenomonadales; family Sporomusaceae; genus Propionispora; species Propionispora vibrioides. The sequence goes on from NZ_FODY01000037.1 coordinate 8,838, forward strand.
TTCATACCAAGGCGGCGGCCGCGCGGATTCGGGAGCTTTCCCGGCATTACGGACTGAACGTTGATCCGGATGCTAAGATTGAAGAGGTTTCGGTCGGGATGCAGCAGCGGGTGGAAATTTTAAAAATGCTCTACCGCAATGCCGAAGTGCTTATTTTTGATGAACCGACAGCCGTGCTCACTCCCCAGGAAATAACCGAGCTGATGAAGATTATGAAAAACCTGGTGGCCGAGGGCAAGTCGATTATTTTGATTACTCATAAACTCAAAGAGATTAAAGCCGTGGCTGACCGCTGTACCGTCATCCGGCGGGGCAAGTATGTCGGAGTTGTCGATGTGGCGACCACCAGCGAACAGAAAATGGCGGAAATGATGGTGGGACGTCAGGTTTCCTTTACCGTTCCGAAGAGCGAATACCGTCCCGGTGAGGTACTGCTCAAGGTGGAAGACCTGACCGTGTTAAACCATGCCAGGGTAGCGGCGCTGAAAGAGTTTTCTTTGTCCGTTCATGCCGGGGAAATCGTTGGTGTTGCCGGGGTTGACGGCAATGGTCAAACTGAACTGGTTGAGGCGATTACCGGACTCAGAAAGGCCGAAGCGGGGCATATCTGGCTTGACGGGCAGGAGATTACCCATTTATCGGTCCGCCAGCGGATTGATGCCGGCTTGGCCCATGTGCCGGAGGACCGGCAAAAGCGGGGGCTGGTACTGGACTATAGTCTGGAAGACAATATCATTCTGGAAATTTACGGCCGCGAACCCTTTGCCAAAGGTTGCTTGCTCAACCGTCCGGCCATTCGGCAGTATGCACAAGAGGTTATGCGGCATTTTGATGTGCGATCGGCCCAAGGGGCCGTGACGGCTGCCCGTTCGCTGTCGGGCGGCAACCAGCAAAAAGCGATTATCGGGCGGGAAATCAGCCTGAATCCCCGCGTGTTGATTGCCGTACAGCCGACCCGGGGCCTCGATGTCGGCTCGATTGAATATATCCACCGGCGTCTGGTGGCACAACGGGATGCGGGATTTGCCGTGCTGCTGGTATCACTGGAGCTTGACGAAATCCTGAATCTGTCCGACCGGATTGCCGTCATCAGCCATGGCGAGCTGATTGGTACAGTGAGTGCAGCGGAAACCAATGAAATCAAAATCGGGCTGATGATGGCCGGGATCGGCAAGGAGGGGCAGGAAGCATGAATTTTCATAAGCAAAAAGAAATGATCACGCTGTTGGCAACCATTTTGCTGGGCCTCATTGCCGGTGCGCTGTTTATGCTGTTTGCCGGCCATGATCCGCTGGCGGGCTATAAGTTTTTGTTCCGGGGCGGTCTGATGAGTCTTGAGCGGGTGGGCAATACGCTGGCAACGGCGACACCGCTGATCTTTACCGGTTTGTCAGTGGCCTTCGCCTTTAAGACCGGGCTATTTAATATCGGAGCGGCTGGCCAGATGCTGTTTGGCGGGTTTTGCGCCACGGCGGTGGGGCTGACCTTACCACTGGACAAACCGGCCCTGCTCTTGGTTATGGCCCTGGTGGCTATGCTGGCCGGTGCTTTGTGGGCGGCTTTGCCGGGCTGGTTCAAGGCCCGCTTTAATGTGCATGAAGTGGTTTCCACGATTATGTTTAACTGGATTGCTTATTGGCTGGTGTATTATTTTGTGCCCCTTTACTTTAAGGGTTCTTTCGAAACGGAATCGCGCAATATTCCGCTGGAGGCATCGCTCAGGACGCCTTGGCTGTCCCAAATGTTTGACGGGTCTTATATTAATATCGGTCTGCTATTAGCCTTGGTGGCTGTTGTGTTTTGTGCTTTTTTGCTGCAGCGGACAACACTCGGTTTTGAGCTGAAAGCCGTAGGCTTCAACCGTTTTGCCGCAGAGTATGCCGGAATTCATGCCGGCCGGAGCATTGTGGTGTCGATGATGCTCGCCGGCGCATTGGCCGGACTGGGCGGCATGACCTTATACTGCGGCTATGCCACCAATATTCAGATCGGCATTTTGCCGTCCCAGGGAATTGACGGTATTGCTGTGGCATTACTGGGGGCTAATTCACCCTGGGGTGTGCTGGCGGCGGCCCTCTTCTTTGGGACACTGTATTCGGGCAAAGGGTTCATGAACGCCATGACCAGCATTCCACCGGAAATTGCCGATACCATCATTGCCACTATCATCTACTTTGCGGCCACCAGCGTGCTGATTGAGAAGTTCCTGGACCGGCTGTGGCGCAAACAACAAAGCAAGGAGGGTGCGTAAGATGTGGGTGATTCTTCAGCAAATTGCACCGTATGCGGTAGCCTATATGATTCCACTGCTGGTCACGGCCCTCGGCGGCTTATATTCGGAACGAAGCGGCGTGGTGAATATCGGTCTGGAAGGGTTGATGGTGGTTGGGTCTTTTGCCGGGGCGCTGACCATTGCCAACCTGCAGGGCAGCATGCCCGGAGAGGCACTTTGGCTGGGTCTGCTGGCGGCTACGGTGGCGGGCGCGTTGTTTTCGCTGCTCCATGCTTTTGCCAGTATCAGCCTGAACGCCAACCAGGTTATTAGCGGTACGGCAATCAATATGATTGCCGGGGCTTTGACGGTATTTATCGCCCGTAATCTGACGGGCAGCGGCAACATCCAGGTTGCCAGCTTTACCCGCTTTTCCGTGCCGGGGCTTACCGATTTGCCGATAGTCGGCAAACTGTTTTTTACCAATACCTATCCAACCACCTGGCTGGTGCTGTTTATCCTGCTGATTTCCTATTATGTTTTGTACAAGACGGTTTTCGGTCTGCGGCTCAGGGCTTGTGGCGAGCATCCTCATGCGGCCGATGCGGCCGGTATCAATGTCTACCGGATACGCTATCTGGCCGTGGCGATTTCCGGCGCCTTATCCGGCTTGGGCGGCGCCATTATCCTGACCACCTATTCCGGTGAGTTTAACGGAACGGTGTTCGGACTGGGCTTTCTGGCTCTGGCCGCGTTGATTTTCGGACAGTGGAAGCCGCTGGGTATCCTGGGAGCAACGGCGTTTTTCGGGTTTGCCAGTACCATTGCCAATGTAGCGCAGGCGACGCCGGTGCTGGCGAAGATACCGGGTGTTATCTTAAAAGTATTCCCCTATGTGATTACCCTGCTGGTACTGGTGCTGTTTTCCCGCTCCTCACAGCCGCCGCGGGCTTCGGGTGAACCGTTTGAACACGGTAAACGTTGATAGGGAGCCGCTGGTTTAATGAGCCGGCCAGGGGAGTAAAGCCACAGGAACAGCGGTCCCTATTTCAAGGTTTGGCTGACGCAGCCAGACGGAAAAAGGACCGTAAAGGAATTGTATTTTCAGAGTTGGTGGACCACCGGGCTGCGCGGTGTGAATAAATCAGTGGTTCCCAAAGATCCCTGCCGGGCTGATAATGCGCCGGCAGGGATCTTTGCTGTTTGTGCTACCGCAGCGGCGGGACAAGGAAGATGGGCCGGTCATGTGGAATGTAAGATAGGATGAAAAGACTAAAGAACCGGATGAATCCGTTCCGGCAGGGGATACTTTACATAGGCAGGTGAGGATGTTGGGAAAAATATCGGATAAAAGCAGCTATAAAAATTTAAAGAATGCTATCAAAAGTACAAAGTTTTTTACTAATAAGCAGGCGCCGCGAAAACCGGCAGGAAAATAGGGAATACTTGCTTCCCGGAGAATGTGAATATACAGGAGAGAAGAACAGAATGAGTGAACCGTTTATCAAACTCGGGCTTAGCAAAGAACTGGCCCAGGCCCTGCAGGACAGTCGGATTGAGACGCCGACCCCGGTGCAGCAGCAAGTCATTCCCCTGGCGCTGACCGGTAAAGACGTAGTGGGACAGTCGGCGACCGGGACAGGCAAAACCCTGGCCTACCTGTTGCCGCTGCTACAGAAAATCGATGCCGGCCGCCGGGAGACGCAGGCTATTGTGCTGGCGCCCACCCATGAACTGGCTATTCAGATCCAGCGTCAACTGGAAGAACTGATTCAAAAGTCCGGCTTGCCGATAGCGTCGGCGCCGATGATCGGCAATGTGAATATTTCCCGCCAGATCGATAAATTAAAGGAAAAACCGCATATTCTAGTGGGCTCAAGCGGCCGGATACTGGAATTGATTCAAAAAAGAAAACTGTCGGCTCAGACGGTGAAAACCATCGTACTGGATGAAGCGGACCGGCTGTTGGACGACAATAACCGTGACAGCGTCAAGGCCGTCATTAAAACGACACAGCGCGATCGTCAGTTGCTGCTGTTTTCGGCTACCTTTACACCCGCCGTACGGGAACAAGTGCAGGGACTGACTCAGGCGGCGATCTGGGTCGAACTGGGTGATGAAATAAAGATTCCGGCAGGCATTACTCATCTGTATGTTGTCGCGGAACAACGGGATAAAATTGAATTATTGCGCAAACTAACCGGTCATTTGGCGGTGCAGAAGGCCCTTGTATTCATAAATAAAAGCGATAACATTCTGAATGTGACAGAAAAGCTGGCCTATCACGACATAGCGGTAGCCGGATTGCATGGCAGTTCGCTGAAAAATGAGCGAAAAAAGGCAATGGACGATTTTCGCAGCGGCCGGGTAAAATTGTTAGTGGTTTCCGATTTAGCGGCCCGGGGCCTGGATATTCCCGATGTTACCCATGTATTCAATCTGGAATTTCCGGAAGATCCCAAGCTGTATCTGCACCGGGCCGGCAGAACGGGACGGGCCGGTAAAAGCGGGACGGTTCTGTCTCTGATTACGCCGGGCGAAGCCGCCCTGATTCCCCGGCTGGAAAAGATTTTGAACATTGAAATGGCAGCTAAGAAACTGTTACGTGGCAAGCTGATCGATACGGTAGTCAGGCCGCGGACCGCAGTAACCGGCCGTACCAACAAGGTCCGTCCAGTGCCGAAACAGCCAGAGCGCTGAATCGGCAAAAAAACAAGGCCAGCCGTGGGTAACAGCTGACCTTGTATAGTGGGAGAAGAATAACTATGCTCTACTAGTATTGCCTGAGAGCAGACCGGTTATACAAAGAACTGAATAATTTTTTTAAAAAAAGAAGCTGTGCCGCAGCGGGAGAGGTACTAACCATGTTTAAACCGATGAGAAGGAAAGAAAAGCAGTTAAGTGAGCTGGAAACAAATAAAATTATGGCTGACGGAGAGTACGGGACACTGGCCACCCTGGGAGATAACGGCTATCCGTATGCCGCCCCACTGAACTATGCTTATGACGAAGCCGGACAGGCTATTTATTTTCACTCGGCACTGACCGGGAACAAAGTAGACAACATGAACCACGAGTCTAAGGTATGTTTTTCGGTGGTAGGCTATACCCGGCTGTTGCCGGAAAAGTTTGATACCGAGTACGACAGTGCCATTGCCTTTGGGAAAGTCCTGCCGGTAAACGATGGGTCGGAGAAGGAAAGGGCCCTGGAACTGCTGATAAAAAAGTACTCTGCAGAGTTTTGGCAGCAGGGGCTGGAGTATATTGCCCGCAGCCAGCGGCACACGGCTGTTTATAAAATACAGGTGGAGCATTTGACTGGAAAACGGGGACGTTAAAAGTGGGCGATCAATTGACCTAGTAAACGTTTCCAAGTATAATCCAAGTATAGAAAAGGCTGTGGCAGCAGGTCACAGCGTTTGGAGAATGGATTATGATATTTCATATTAACCCGATCAATCTTTTGCGGGCCCTATCCATGGCACTGGAGTTATCCCATGGTATTGGGCTGTCGAAACACCACTGGCGAACGGCTGTCATCAGCGAACGGCTTGCCTCGCATATCGGTGTAGATGACCAGCAGCGGCAGGTTGCGGTATATGCGGCTTTGCTGCACGATATCGGCGCGGCTTCCAACTGGGAAGAACGGCTGCAGTTGGTAAATCCGCAGGCCGGTCATAACCTGCAGGCCCATGCGGAGACAGGCTACCGGTTGCTTAAGGATTCGGCTCAGCTTGGCATGTTGGCGGAGCCGATTCGTCATCATCATGATCTGTGGAATGGACCGGGGAATGATCGCGTTAAAGGAGAAAGTATACCGCTGGCTGCCAGGCTGATTCATTTGGCCGACCGGGTGGAAGTACTCATCCGGGGTGACCGTAATATTCTGGAACAGAGGACAGCTATCCTAACGAAAATCCGTCAGTTGAGCGGAATCTGGTTTGATCCGGCGCTGGTCCGGGCTCTGGAGGAATTGTCACGGCAGGAGAGCTTCTGGCTGGATTTAGTCAATCCTTCCTATTATCAAAACTTTTTTCGTAATGTGGATGACTATACCTGGATGCGATTTACCGTGGATGATATTATTGACATTGCGGAGATTTTTGCCACGATTATTGATGCTACCAGCAGCTTTACCGCCACACATTCCCGGACAGTAACGGAAGTGTGTTCCATTTTGTCCCGAATCAGAGGGTTCAGTGAGCAGGAAGTCAAGACGATGCGTATCGCCGGGCTGCTGCACGATCTGGGCAAACTGTCCGTTCCCAACGCTATTTTGGAAAAGCCGGGTAAGCTTACCGCCAAAGAATATGTCATTGTGAAACAGCATCCTTATTATACTTACCGGATTTTGGAGCAGATCAACGGTTTTGAGACCATTGCCCAATGGGCGGCTTATCACCATGAGACGCTGGATGGGCGTGGTTATCCGTTCCGTCTGGGTGCGGCTAACCTGACGCTGGGCTCCCGGATTGTCGCCGTTGCCGATGTATTTACCGCGTTGACCGAAAATCGTCCATACCGGGCGCCTATGTCCCTGGCGCAGGCGGAAAAAATCATGCGAACCATGGTTGCCGAGCAAAAACTGGACGGTAATATTGTGGCTGATTTGTTTCATTATGGAATAGAGGCATATGCTTTGGTTCAGGCAACCTCGTTGCTCTATCTTAAAAAAGACGACGATGATATTTTAACAAAGGTTGGTTGTTGACTTTTTTCAGGATAGAAGGTACAATGAATATCGTGAAAACGCCGGTATAGCTCAGCTGGTAGAGCGGCTCATTCGTAATGAGTAGGTCGTAGGTTCGAATCCTATTATCGGCTCCAGTAAAATCAAAGGTCTGCACAGTGTGCAGACCTTTTTTATGTAAATACGTGCCCTGATCCGGGTCCACAACAAGAATAAGCTCAAGAATCTTTTCTATCTATGTGACAATCGTATGATTTTGACTACCTGTCTGCCGGCGGGCGGTTTTGATTTCCTGTTAAGCCCAATTGGTCTGTAAAACTAGGCGACAGTCAAAATTTTTATGCTTAAAAACAATCCTTTCTTTTATTGATGCCTTTAGTTGCCGGGTTTTTGACTTTATTGGTTCTGATATAAATATTTACACCGGGAGCGCTTTGTCAAAAATTTGTAACATTTACATGGTAGTATTTTCTTAAGCAAGATATGGGAGGGATTTCACATGAATAGCATGGTAAAAAAGACTGTCATTTACTCACTGGTCGGTGTTATGCAAATTGGCTTTGGTGTTGCAGTTACGGAAGCATCGCCACTGCCTGCCGGCAACTGGCAGCCGCAGACCATCCAGATGGATCACCGGCATGATCACGATAGAGAACGGCAGCGTGAACATGATCGGAGAGAACGTGAGGAAAATAGACGGCATGAGAGAGAAATGAGACGGCGCGACCATGAAAGTGAAAGAGAATGGCATGCGCGGCAAGAACGGGAAAAAGAACGTCATGAACAGGCATTGCGTGAAATAGCAGCGCTGGTCATCGGGATTGTAATTGGCAATGCCAATTGATGACCGGTAGCTTTATTTCCTGGTATGAGTGACAAAACTGCCCGCGTCTATCAAATAGCCGTGTGTGCTGTTCTAGGTGATAAAGGGCCTGCAGAAACTGCAGACCCTTTTTTTGCTGCCTAGGTCGGAGCGCATGCAGGTGCTGGCGCATCATGACAGGCTGACTGGTCTGCCCAACCGCATCGGCTTGGTAAGGACTATAAAAAAATTGTTAATCAGGCTGACGAGGCGTTGTTCGTGTGCTCTCCTCCGGTTTTTAGTATAGGTTAACCGGGGCGGGATATTTTTTGTCGTAATTTGCTAAAAGGGAAGCTGTCGCTGATGAAGGATATTGATATGTAATATATCGAGCGGGGAGGAAGTTTTCATGGCAAACCGGAGAAAGAAACAGGTCGTGTGCCCGGCCTGCAAAAGCCGTCTGAAGGAGGTCGTAGACGCAAACGGAGCACCGGACTTGGTGTGTGTGAACGAGACATGTAAGTTTTCTGTAATATGTCAACCGACCCGGACAGACGGGGCAGAGGAAGAAGATGATAAGTCTGTCTTGTAAAGTAGTCGATGGAAGTTGCGTGAGTGTCCGACTGTAAAAAACAATTGTTCTAAAAAAGACTGGACAAATGTGCAAAATAGTGATAATATAAAATTTAATTGGATATTTATTTCCAAAAAAGGAAATTTGGAATGCGTGTCGAAGAGAAGATAATGTAGAGTTAGTACGAAGGGGTCTTTTTGGCTGAAGTGTAGATCATATGGACTGCGAACGAGTGATTATCCATAGGGAGATATGACGATCATGGCAAAACTATTCTACAAATATTCCCCGGCAATTTTGGGCTCTGTGGGTGCACTCATCGCCACAGGGTTTTGTGTGCTGGACAGCTATTTGCTGTCTGATTACCCGGGCTATGTCCGTGCCGCGCAGGTTACTGCAGTCATTCTTTTTTTTATGGGCGGTATGGTGATCGGTAATTTGCTGCAAAAGCTTTATTTGCTTTCCAATACCGATTCATTGACCCAGCTTTGGAACAGACGGTATTTTAACGTCCGGCTGCAAAAAGAACTGCAGCATATAAAAAAGGACGGCGGAACATTTTGTTTTGCTCTTATTGATATAGATTATTTTAAAGAGATTAATGACGTTTACGGACATACAGCAGGTGACGAACTGCTGATCTCCCTGGCTAAACTGCTTAAGCAGTCGGTAGGACAACGGGCTGTGATTACCCGTTGGGGTGGCGATGAATTTGCCATTATTTTTCCCAACACGACAAACCAGGATATAGAAAGACTGACGGAATATCTTAAAGCGCTTGTTTATGAGAGCGGCCCCTGTTATGATGCGACCATTAGTGTCGGCATTATAACGGTACATGATAAAATGGAGCGGGACCAGATTATTTCCCTGGCCGACAAAGTGCTGTATGAAGATAAAAAGAAAAAACGCATGGCGCCGTTGTGCGGTACAAGCCATGCCTGACTACATGATATAGCGTGATAAGTTTTTAAAAGCTGCGACGATGGTCGCAGCTTTTTATATTGTGTAAGTAAAATAACGCAGCGAGGCTGTTGCGACAGGAAACAGCGATTTTCACCTTCCGTCGGACCAGACATATACTGGAGTAGTGGAATCCGTTCGGTAAAAAGGGAGCCGGCGAAAACTTTGCTACATTGATCCTGCCAAGAGAGGAGGGCCAGAGATGTATGCGGTAAAGGTATTGGGTGAGTTTTACTTTAGTCAGTTATTGGGCAAAGCGGTATATGATGCTGCCCGGCAACGGGTCGGACGCGTGAAGGATATGACGGTGCGCTGGCACTATAGCCATCCGGAGGTATCGGGCATCAAATATGTAAATAGCAAGGATGATTTGATCCCCTTTGATTTAGTGGAACGCTGTGATGCGGATGGCGTGTTTCTTAGTCAGGACTTTTCTCCTTCCTGTATCCTGCCGTTGCAGGAGGAAGAAATCTATATCAGCAAATGGCTGCTGGATAAGCAGATTATTGATCTGAAAGGATTTAAACTGGTAAGGGTTAACGATATTACGCTGTCGTGGCTTGCGCGGGAAGACGGCAGCCGGATGGTTTTAGTCGCCGTGGATATTGGTATCCGGGGTTTATTCCGGCGGCTGGGGCTGGAATTCTTGTTTAAATGCTGTAAGAATAAACTGGTAAGCTGGCAATATATAAAACCGCTGGAAAGCTGGAATGCCGCACTGCAGCTCAATATGGAAAAACAGCAATTGGAGCAGATTCATCCGGCCGATATAGCCGACTTGCTGGAGGAGATGGATTATAAGCGCCGGTCGGCGTTTATTGAACATCTGAATTCCCGGCAGACGATTGATGCGCTGGCCGAGTTGGAGCTGGAAACTCAGGTTGAAATCTTCCGTCAGATGGAACAGCAGCAGGCGTTGACTATCTTGGCAGAATTGCCGCCCGATGAAGTAGCCGACATTCTGGGCGAGCTTCCGGTCGATAAAATGGAAGGTTTGTTGGATTTGATGGCCGACGAGGCCGAGGGCGTCCGCGAACTGCTGCAGTATGCTGCTGGAACGGCGGGGGCGTGTATGACCACAAAATACATACGGCTTTCCGGCTGGATGACCGTAAGTCAAGCCATTGGTGAAATCCGGACGTTCGCTTCGGCGGTTGAGACCATCTATTATTTGTATGTTATGAATGAACGGGGCTGTCTGGAAGGTGTATTATCGTTACGGGAGTTGATCGTTGCCGAGGAAGAGGCGGTATTGTACGATTTAATGCGCCAGAAGGTGGTTGCCGTCACCTCGGAAGAAACTACCCCGCGAATTGCCGGCATTATGGCTAAATACGGGTTTTTGGCATTGCCGGTGGTGGATGGGCAGGGGAAAATGCTGGGCCTGGTTACCGTAGACGATATTCTTTCCATGCTAGTGGAGGAACGGGATAAATTTGACGCACCGCCGTTGTTGACGGTTAGTGCGCGTATCGGGCGGGAGCGGTACCGATGAAACATAGCAAAAGCAAATGGCAGCTTTTTCTGGCTATTATGGGGCCCGGTATCATCACGGCCTTCGCCGATAATGATGCCGGCGGGATTGTCACCTACGCGGCGGCAGGTGCGAAATATGGCTATGCGCTGCTGTCGGTTTTGCTTGTCAGCACGTTGTGTCTGGCTGTTGTCCAGGAGATCTCGGCACGCACCGGGGCTGTTACCGGACAGGGCCTGTCTGATCTGATCCGCGAGCAATATGGTGTGCGATGGACGTTCTTTGCTATGGCGGTACTGCTGTTGGCCAATATCGGCACAACGGTTTCCGAATTTTCCGGGATTGCGACAAGCTTTGAAATTCTGGGAGTAAATAAATATGTATCGGTTCCCCTGGCCGCCTGCGCCATTTGGTGGCTAGTGCTAAAGACCAGTTATGAGAAGATGGAAAAAATTTTTTTGCTGTTATGCCTGACTTTCTTTAGCTACGTTTTCTCCGGTTTTCTGGCGTCCCCGGATTGGCAGCAGGCGGCGCGAGCCATTGTTCAGCCTGAATTTCGGCTGGATATCGACTTCCTGTTGGTGGCGGTTGGGATTATTGGGACGACGGTTACGCCCTGGGGACAGTTTTACATTCAGGCGTCTGTGGTTGATAAGGGCATTACAGCCAAAGAATACCGGTATACCTTCTGGGATGTGATGATCGGGTCCTTTTTCACCGGCTTTATTGCCCTGTTTATCCTGGTCGCGACGGCAGCGACTTTGTATGTTCACCAAGTGCCGATTGAGTCGGCCAAGGATGTGGCTTGGGCTTTAGAGCCCCTGGCTGGTCCGTATGCGATGCTGTTATTTGCCGGCGGGCTGCTGGGGGCTTCTATGCTGGCCGCTTTCATCCTGCCCTTGAGTACGGCCTATGCCGTCTGCGAAGCGCTGGGCTTTGAGCACAGGATCAGCAGCAGCTATAAGGAGGCTCCTGTTTTTTTCGGTTTATACACCCTGCTCATCGCGGCGGGCGCCGGAATCGTGTTGTGGCCCGACGTATCTTTATATATGATGATGCTTGCCTCGCAGGTAATCAACGGCATTTTGTTGCCGCCGATTTTAATCTTCATCATTTTAATTGCCCGGGATAAAGGCATTATGGGACGGTATGTCAACTCGGGACTTTATAATGTCATTTGCTGGCTGCTGGTTCTTGTCTTGATTCTATTAAGTGTTTTGCTGCTGGCGGGAACGCTGTTCCCTGCCATGCTTTCCTGATCTGCTGCGTTGTGGATGATTTTATTTTGAATAGAAGAAAAATAAGGAAGGATTTGTCATATGTCCGTAGAAATCTTGGTTTAATAGTAAATTTATGTGAACGGGAAACAGTCAAGAAATACCTGTCTGGTCGGGTTGAATCTGCGTCATCCTATGAGAAAAGAGGAGACTGTATGAATGAGAATTTACTGGAGATTAAATTCTACGGACTTCAGGGGTTTCGGCTTATCCGTCATTGTGTCAGTGAATACATCCGGAAAATGCTTCGGGATAAACCGGGGCTCATGGAAGTGGCTTTGAACGAAGCGGTAAATAATGCGATAGAGCATGGGAAAGCAAGCATTAAACTGAAATTGAATGTCATTGCCGGCAAACGTCTTGTGGTCAGAGTGAAAGATCAAGGCGCGGGCTTTCCGGGGCAGACCCTGCTGGCCAAGGATGAGAAAGACTTTGAATTTGACGAGAGCGGTCGTGGCATCATGATTATGAAGGCATCCGCCGATTATGTGCGCTATAATCGCTGTGGCAATGAAGTCCTGCTGGTCAAGCATATTGAACAGGAGGAGTGCGGATGATTTGCCAGATTTCCCAGGAAAGTGATCATGTACTGGTGGTACTTGCCGGTCGCATCTATGTGGAAGAGGCGACCGAGCTTAGGCAAAAAATTCTGGAATATGTTGACCGGGAGCAAAGTAAATTTGTGATTGATATGAGCCAGGTGGAGTACATTGACAGTTCCGGTCTGGGGGTATTGGTTGCCATCCAGAAGAAAGCGCTGCAATGCTCTGGCGGAGTAACGATAAAAGGGATAAAAGGGATTGTTAAGGAACTGTTTGAACTAACGCGTCTGACCAGGGTGTTTGAAATAGTATAGTTGTTAGTTGGCGAAGGGAGCAGGCGGGTAATAAAAGGACTGCCTCAATGAGAAATAGAGACAGTCCTTCTTTGCAGCTTCCCTGGAGTGGACTCTGCAGTTGGGTGAGCTAGTGTCATAGAACACAGCTCTTGCGGTGTTCTATGATTGCCTATAGTGGATTACCGGAACCGTCATAAATGGCAAAAAGCATGCCTTCAGTGCTTGTTACACTGATTGGCATGCTTTTTGCTTACTTTATTTATGGGCGGTATTCTGCAGAAAAAAGCGCCACCGGGAGGAATGATATGCGTATAGTATTTGCAAAAGATTATGCTGCTTTGAGTGAAATAGCGGCAGATATGGTAGCTGAACAAATCCGGACAAAGCCGGACAGTGTAGTCGGGCTGGCCACCGGTAATACTCCCTTGGGGATGTACCGGGAGCTGATAAAAATCCACCGCCAAAAGCAGCTTAGTTTTTGCCGGATGGTAACCTTCAATTTGGATGAGTATATCGCGTTAGGAAAGGAGGACCCCCATAGTTATCACTATTATATGAAGCATCATTTTTTCCGTCACGTGGATATACCGGAGGCAAATCAACATATACCCAACGGTGAGGCCGGCAATATCGGGCAGGAGTGCTTGGCCTACGAGCAAAAGATTAAAGAAGCCGGTGGCATTGACTTGCAGATACTGGGAATTGGGCGGAACGGTCATATCGGGTTTAATGAACCGGATGTAAGATTCACAGCAGCTACGCACCGGGCTGAACTGGCCGAGTCCACAATCAGAGCCAATTCGCATTGCTTCTCTTCCCTGGCTCAGGTGCCCCGGTTTGCCATCAGCATGGGGATTAAAACGATTATGCAGGCGCGAAGCATTGTTATTCTGGTGAATGGAGAGGATAAGGCCGAAGTATTAGACCGTGCACTTTGGGGAGATATTTCTCCGGAAATTCCTGCCTCTATCCTTCAATTGCATCAGCGTGTAACGGTTATTGTAGAGGAAAATGCGACAAAACGGCTTCGTATGAATCAACGATGGCAGCAAGCTGTCTGAGCTAATTCCCAGCCAATGAAGTGTTATGGACACTGTGCAATAAGCCTTATTTTTTGTGACAGTGTATAACAGGCCGGACTTGGTGGAGCTAACTGAAAGACAAAACAAAAGAAACAAGCCGGGTTTGGTAAGGGTTGATAGGAGTTAAGCTATTTCGTACACTGATTGGCATGATAATTGCAAGCAATATTTTAAGTAAGTGAAACTTATTTCAGCAAAAGGGTTATCTCCCGCTGAAATGTGGCAAAGGAATCAGGAGCGAGCCGGTTTTCCTCCCGTCTGTCAAGCGGGAAGCTGGGAACAAGTGAGTTGCGGATAAATAAGTTCTAAAGGGAGGGGAAGATGATGGCACCTAATATTTTATTAACCCGGATTGACAACCGGCTGGTACACGGACAAGTAGGAGTCATTTGGACGGGTGCCTTAGGGGCTAACCTGCTGGTGGTGGTTGACGACGAAACGGCAGGCGATCCGCTGCAACAGCAGTTGATGACGATGACGGCAGAGGCTTCCAGCGTGGGGGTGCGCTTTTTTACAGTTGCTCACACAATTCAGGTTATCCATAAAGCGGCACCGAGTCAAAAAATCTTTATTGTCTGCCGAACGCCGGCGGTTGTGCGGCAACTGGTTGAGGGCGGTGTCCCTATTCAAAACGTCAATGTGGGCAATATGCATTTTTCACCGGGAAAGAAAGCCATTACTAAAAAAGTATATGTAGATGACAACGATCTGGAGAATTTAAGATACCTCCAACAAAAGGGCATTCAGGTGTTTGTCCAGGATACGCCGGGTGATGTAAAATTCAGTATTGATTAAGGAGGACAATAAGATGCATACGATTACATTGGATCAAGGGATCATGCTGACCATTATGTCAATTATCGTGGGAATTGATTTTTGGCTGGAAAGCTTATACATTTTTCGCCCGATTATTGTGTGTACCCTTACGGGAATCATTTTAGGAGATCTGCAGACTGGTTTGCTGGCAGGAAGTTTAACGGAGCTGGCCTTTGCCGGGCTTACTCCTGCCGGTGGAACGCAGCCGCCCAATCCGGTGCTTGCAGGCGTGATGACGGTGGTGATTGCCTATACCACGGGAGTTGAACCGCAGGCCGCTATTGGACTGGCGCTTCCTTTCAGTATCTTAATGCAATATATCATTTTGTTTTACTATTCGACTTTTTCCCTGTTCATGGGGAAAGCAGACGCTTATGCAGCAGCGGCAGATACCGGCGCTTTCTGGAAGCTTAACTTATTGATGACCGCCATTGTGGCCATCACATATGGTATTGTTGTATTCTTAAGCGCTTATGTGGCCCAGGACGCCATGCAGGCTTTGGTCATGGCTATGCCGGACTGGCTTAAACACGGCTTTGAGATCGCCGGCGGAATTTTACCGGCCGTTGGGTTTGGCATGCTGCTTACAGTTATGCTCAAAATGCAGTACGTGCCTTATCTAATTATCGGTTTTGTGGCAGCTTCTTTTATTCAGTTTGCCAATTTGCTGCCGGTTGCTTTACTGGGAACGGCGATTGCCATCTACGAATATTACAATACAAAACAATGGAAACAGGCTAAGGTGGAAAATACTGCGCAGGGAAGTGATTATAGTGAAGGAATCTAAAAGCGTACTTACCAAAAGTGACATTACAAAGCTAGGTTTTACTTCAGCGCTGTTACAGGCCGGGTTCAGTTTTGAAAGGATGCAGGCTGCCGGTTTTACGCTGGCAATGCTGCCGTTTTTGAAAAAAATCTATAAGGATGATAAGGAAAAACTGGCGGAAGCCATGCAGGATAATATGGCTTTTATCAATACTAACACTAACTTTGCAGGTATGTTGATGGGGCTATTATTGTCCCTGGAAGAACGGGGAGAAGACCGAGGGCTGATCAAAGGGCTGCGCATAGCCTTATTTGGTCCCTTAGCCGGAATAGGCGATGCGATCTTCTGGTTTACTATATTGCCGATTGTAGCCGGTATTTGTGCTTCCTTTGCCGCTCAGGGCAGCGTGCTGGGACCATTGATTTTCTTCCTGATTTACCTGGCTATATTTATTTTACGTGTTGTTTGGACTCATTTAGGCTATAATTTAGGCACAAAGGCAATTGAAAAGGTCAAGGATAGTTCGCAAACTGTGGCAAGAGCTGCCACCATACTGGGCGTAACGGTTATTGGCGGCTTGATAGCTTCCTATGTTCATATTACCGTTGCCGCGCAAATTCCGATCACCGATGCCTACGCTATATCCATTCAAAAGGATTTTCTGGACCGGGTTTTCCCAAATATCCTGCCCATGGGATATACGCTTTTGATGTTCTTTTGCCTGCGCAAGAAAATCAGCCCACCGGTATTGATCTTGTTGACCTTTATTTTTTCGATCGTATTATCAGGAATAGGAATATTGTAGAATGAAAACAATTATTATTGTCAGCGGGCACGGTCATTATGCAACAGGATTTCAAAGTACGATTGAGCTTTTGGCGGGCTGCAATCCTGACGTATATTATCTTGATTTGACCATTGCCGATACCGATGCGACCTTAAGGGATAAAATGAATAGTGTAATTGCCCGAAATAGCGAAGCAAACGTCTTATTCATTTGTGATATTTTAGGTGGGACTCCCTTTAAGGTAGCTGCCCAAATCGCTAATAAAGCCGCTAATATGGAGGTCATTGCCGGCTGCAATATCGGGGCGGTATTGGAGGGATTCTTACAAAAAGAGAATCTTCCCCTGGTTGATCTGGCTGAATTTATTGTTGGCGTCAGTCGACGGACAACCATTCGGCTGGAAAAGTGTGTGGTTGAAAAAGTAAAGCAAGCAATGGAACCCGGAGCCGGTATTTAAGGGAAAAGCAAAGCTATTGCAGTCGATGGATAGCTTTGCTTTTAGCGCTAGTATCTAGTATATAGAAGTCATAAGTCAGGTGGTGATAAGGAAAATGACTAATAAAGAGGCTGTTTACTGCAAACTGAAGGAACTATCTGAAACGATGGATGGGATAAAACAATGCGGGTTTACAGCGCAGGAAATTGCCGAGCAACTGAGTTTGCAAAGAAATATTGCCAGCCATTTATTGAATGAGCTTACAAAAGAAGGGGTGGTTATGAAAATAAACACCCGTCCGGTATATTTTCTGGATCAAAAGACTTACTTGGCAAGGCAGAAGGAACTGAAGCTGGTAACCCAGTATTTGCTGAAAAGTGACAGTATGGATCAGGAAAAAGGGGGACGGGATGTTTTTAAAGAGGTTATTGGCTGCAACGGAAGTTTGAGATACAGCATTGAGCAGTGTAAAGCGGCCGTTTCTTACCCCCCGCAGGGACTGCCTCTTTTATTAGTCGGTCATTCCGGAGTAGGGAAGAGCTTTTTGGCTAAACTTGTTTATGAGTACGCTAAGGCAACAAAAGTCATAGAGGAAAAGGCCCCGTTTATTGTGTTTAATTGCGCAGAATATGCGAATAACCCGGAACTGTTATCGGGAATTCTATTTGGCCACTGTAAAGGAGCGTATACCGGAGCCGACTCTGACAGCACGGGTTTGATTGAAGTAGCTGACGGCGGTTTTTTGTTTTTGGATGAAATACACAGGCTGCCGCCAACCGGTCAGGAAAAACTGTTTCTTTTTTTGGATCAGGGGATATTCCGGCGATTGGGTGAATCCGGGCGTGACCGGCAGGCCCAAGTGCGGCTGATGTTTGCGACAACAGAAGATCCGGAGGATAACTTTCTGCAGACTTTTTTGCGCCGCATACCTTTAGTTGTCAGGATACCGACGTTTCAGGAACGTCCGTTAAAAGAAAAAATGGAGCTTATTTATACCTTTTATAAAAAAGAAGCGGTTGCGATCAAAAAGGATGTTTCGATTAGCAACCAGGCGGTTGATATCCTGCTTAATAGCACGGCCGGAGGGAATATCGGCAAATTGCGCAATGCCATAAAACTAAGCTGCGCCAATGCTTATAATCATGGTCCCGGCTCAAAAGGCAAGGATATTAAAGTCAAAATCAATCATCTTCCCAAGGATGTTCTGCATGCCTATGAGGGCGTCATTACGAATAAACTAAATGGCGAAGACGTATTGGTGTCTTGCTCCGAGAAAAATGATTTCTCTTATATTACTCACGATAAGCAAAACACGTTGCATATACATGAAGAGCTTGCCTTGATTATTAATAAATTAGCGCAGCAGGAAGTTACCCAGGAGGAGTTTTTTACCAGGAGCCTTCAGTTATTTAATGAGTTGATTGATTATATCGTCTTTCATGAAGTGGACCGGGCGGTTACGGCCGTTATTTTTAACTCGATACAAAAAATAGTGGAACATGTTTTAATCGGCATGCAGGCTAATTACGGACTCAAACATTATGGCAATAGCGTGGAAGTATTAACTTACTTGCTAGTACACTTTATTGAAGCGAAGCCAACCAATGAAGAATTGTCCACAGAGAAGTTGATTGATTCCTTAAGCAAACAGTATTATAAAGAACACAAAATTTCACTTATGCTGCTTGAAGCAGTCGGAAAAAATCTGGATATACCTTTTGATCCGGTTGTCTTGGTCTATTTGATGATTTATATCCGTTCCATAAACCGGGAGGCCAGTCTGGATCAGGCCAATGCCATCATTATTGCTCATGGCTACAGCACGGCCAGCAGTATTGCCAGTGTGGCCAACCGTTTGCTGGAGAACTATGTCTTTGAAGCCATTGACATGCCTTTTGAACTTTCGGCTGCTGAAATTGGGCAAAAGCTGTATGCATATATGAAAACGATTGATTCTTCCCGGGGCATGATCATATTGGTGGATATGGGGTCTTTGGAGCATATTTACCAGCAGATCGTAGGTGATTTTTACGGGGATATCGTTATGATTAACAATATTTCAACTCAACTGGCGCTTTCGGTAGGGGAACGGATTTTAAAGGGGCAGCCATTGGAACAGATTGCCCGGGAAGCCGTTGCGGCCAATGTATGCCGGTATAATTATCTGGCGTCGCAAAAGAAGAAGCCCAATGCGATTATAACCACTTGCTTTACCGGTATTGGGATTGCCAAAAAAATTAAGATCCTGTTAAATAAGTGTTTTGTCAATGATGAGGTAAGGGTCATCGCCTACGACTTTGACCGATTAAAGGGCAATGGCAAGACCGACGCCATTTTCCGGCAATACGATGTAAAGCTTATTATTGGTACAGATGATCCTAAAATCGAAAATACTCCATATATCTCTTTAGAGGACTTGATCATGAAGCAGGGAGAAGCGGTTTTGACCAGTGCCCTAAGCCGGGTAGTCAATGAAGATATTATCGATAAAATAAACGCGGAAGTGCTTAAATCGTTTACCCTCTATAATGTCTTGAATTATTTAACCATTTTAAATCCGGATAAAATTATCGACCAGGTTGAGCAATCTCTATACACGCTTGAATTAAGCTTAGGTTCTAAGTTCCCGAATAATTTAAAAATAAGCTTATATATTCATATGTGCTGCATGATTGAGCGGTTATTAATCAAGGAGAAAGATGTCAAATATACGGAACCCGATGAATTGAAAGAATGCAACCCGGAATTTGCCAAACTGGTAAAAAAATCTTTCCTACCCATTGAACAGTTTTATAAAATTGAGATACCTGATTCGGAGATTAGAATTATTTATTTGAGCATAAAAAAACGGATGAGTCATTTTCCTTATTAGTAACGATAGCCAATCCTTGATGCGTGAGATGTTTTTAAATAAACTCAATTCAAGTGACGGAAAATCATATTTGCCGAATATGGTAAGTAAGGCAATGAAGGCTCCGTTTCTTGGAACATCTAAAACAAGGGCTGCCTTAACAGGTTTTAAAAACCTATTTTGAGGCAGCTCTTGTTATTAATTCCGGCCAAGCATCTCGGCAGAAGTTTGAAGTGTATAGACTGGCGGTATAACTGACGCTATAAAGTCATCCCAGCCAATGCGGTCAAGCATTTGTCCCAACCGTTCTTTGGGTTCGCCAAATTGCCGGTAATAGTTCAAGATGTTTTCAATGATAGAAATGACTTGGGCGGCGGGAAGCTGCTCGGCTATTATGCGGCCGGCTTCGGCGTTACGGCCGGAGTTTCCGCCGATAACCAGGACGTAGCCTGCAGGTGTTCCGTATACACCGATATCTTTTACAAAGACTTCGGCGCAGCAATTGGGGCAGGCGCTGACTCCCATATGCAATTTAGCCGGCAGGGGTTGTCCGAAAAATTTTTGGTCTAAGGCCAAGCCGAGACCTGTGCCGTCTTGCTTGGCCATGGGACAGTAGGGATTGCCGGGGCACATGGCGACGGCACGGACGCTTCGGGCGGAGAAGGATTCCGGCGCGAGCGCCAGTTCATCCAAGACTTTCTGGCCATCGGCAGGGGTTAAGCCTAGAATAGCAATGCTGCCTGTGGTGATTTTCAATGTGCCGCCATATTTAGCGGCGGCTGCCGCAATATTATGTAGCTGTTCCGGTGTTGCGTAGCCGCCGGGAAGATGTGGTGTGACAGGGAGCGTGGCCCGGCTGGGAACGCTCTGGGATCGACTTACTGGTTCTTGCATAAAGAAGCTCCTTTCGTCCGGTAATTGTACCGGATGGGTATTGGTCTAATGCTATCATACTCCCCTGGGAATTTGACTGCCTGTGATCTATATCACAAAAAAATATTTGCTGATAATTCATATAAACAAAGATTGAAAAAACAGGAAATATGGGCGTTAAGAAAGAAGTATAAAAAATGTAAATACACGTCGAAGCAGTAGCCGGCGTGATTTTTGGATAGGGTGGGACTTGCTGATGAAGGGAACTGTCGTTGAAACCTGGATTAGTACGGCAAGAAAGATTTGGGGGCCCGATTTGACGTTGGCCGCCATGGAGCATACCGGCTGGACGGCGGGACAAATGTTTTTGCCGACAGAAGATGTCGAGGATGCGAAGCCCCGCAATTTTGTGGCCTATATTGCCAAACAAAAAAATAAGACTGAGGACGAAGTGTGGTTTGCTATCGGGAAGGATAATATTGAAACCTTCTCGCGGGCTTATCCGGCCTTTTTCCAGTATGAGACCCTATATTCTTTTTTACGGTCCATGTATGATGTTCATGTGGTAGTGGTAAAGCGGATTCCGGGAGCCAAACCGCCGGAATTACTCATTGAGCCGATATCTGAATACACAGCGGTACTGAGCTATCGCTCTTCGCGAGGCATGTTTGGCTATCTAAGAGGGCTGCTTGCCGGCGCGGCCGCTTATTTTAAGGAAGATATTAAACTGGAAACGGTAGAGTCATCAAAAGAGCACATTAAAATTAAAATAACCTTTCCCACGCCGATTCGTCATACGATTTATTACCGGTTCAATCAATGGCTTTCACTAGGTGTTTTCAAAAGTATTGCGGTGAAAACCGGTATGGCGACAACGGCGCTAACCGGTGTGTTCTTTACGGCCTTATCGCTCTTTTCGGTTGCTGTGCCGCTATGGACTTGTGTGCTGAGCGGCTTGGCGGCAGCAGCCAGTACAGCGCTGCTTTTGCGGCCGCTGCAGGCTATTCGGGAGGAACTGGCCAACTTGCAGCAGCGGGTGTATTTTGGCGAGACCAAGCTTCGTTCACAGGACGAGTTTGAAGAAATCATCGAGGCCCTGGCAGCATATAAAAAACGGTTAAAAAGTGAATTTACCGGTTTTAAAGGTATTACTGACGAAATGGGCCAGTATGCGGACAACTTTAATAATCTGGCAAGTGTCATGCGGAATACATCGAGTGACATATCCAATGTCGTATCGGATGTGGCTGGAGCTGCAACAAACCAGGCGGTGGAAACGGCGGAAGCTGTAGGTATTTTACATGGCAATCTGGATGCTCTGCAAGGTGTCGTCGCGGAGCAAACCGAGAATCGGCAACGCTTGGAGGAGGCAGTGAGAGAAATCCGGAAGGGATTCTCTGAAGTGCAAGCTTCCAGCGGTAAACTGGAAACCAGTATGGAGCAGTTTGGCGAAGTAAAGAAAACGGCAGAGAATTTGCGGGTGCAAGCCGGAAAAATCAACGAGATTACCGGAATGGTGGCAGCTATCGCCGGACAGACTAACTTGTTGGCGCTCAACGCAGCGATTGAAGCGGCACGGGCCGGTGAGCAGGGACGCGGCTTTGCGGTAGTTGCCGACGAAGTCAGGCATCTGGCGGAACAGTCCCATCAACATTCGGAGAGTATTTCGCAGGATCTTAGCATTCTCATGGATATGATCGAAAATGTAGTTAGCTTGATCGAGGTAGAATATGGTGTTCTGGAGTCTGAGAGCAAGCAGCTAGGCGAAGTGATTGTGGGAAATAACCGGCATATCGAGAATGTACAGTTGGTTGTTGAAAATATCGTGAACATGGTGGATAAGCTGGGGGCGGAAATGGGTGGCATGGGTGCGGCCTGTGGCAAAATTGAGGGATTAGCGGCTATTTCGGAGGAAAACTCGGCGGCCAGTGAAGAGATGAGTGCTGCCATTCAAACTTATAATGATAAATTGCAGGATATGATGGATAAAATACAGGAGTTTAAAAAGGTTATCGGACATTTCAGGCAAGATATCAATCAATACCGTACCTGAGGAGAAAAAGGCAAACTGTGTGAAGGATAGTTTGCCTTTCCTATTATATATAGTAAGCAATAAGGATAATGTCGCAATTTTTAGAAAATGATTTGACACTGTTGGCTAAAAATGCTAAAATGAAAGAACCAAATATCTTGTCCATTATTTTAACAAAATGTATTGACATAATGTTTGTTCATGTGGTATTCTAATTAAGCCGTCGCAGCACGGCGGTGAAAAAACAAAAAACAGGTTGACAGGCAAAAGCCGATGTGATAGTATATAAAAGCTGTCGCAAGGCGGCGGTCAACAGGAACTGCGGCAACGCAGTCCGGTGTTCTCTGAAAACTGAACAATGTAAGGTATAAACAATATGCCAGATGTGCGGACTCGTATCACTTAGGTGATACAGTCACAATAAATAATTCTTTAAACAATTATAGAGCCATCAAAAGGCTCCATAAATAAAATTTTATGGAGAGTTTGATCCTGGCTCAGGACGAACGCTGGCGGCGTGCCTAACACATGCAAGTCGAACGGAGGTTTTCAGCAATGGAGATCTTAGTGGCGAACGGGTGAGTAACGCGTAA
>NZ_FODY01000038.1 GCF_900110485.1 Propionispora vibrioides
CGGTCTCCGGACGGGACTTGCTTGAAGTGGTGGAAGACAGATTTGGATATCGATCCACCGTCATCTCCGGGCAACTTCCGGTCCGAGAGTGGCATGGGCTGTTTGAAGACAGTACAATTGCCGATGCCGTGCTTGATCGGCTCGTTCACAACTCCTATCGTTTCGAACTTTCCGGGCCATCGAAGCGTAACCCGAATGAGCCCTAGAGACTAAAATGAGGATATTACGACTGTAACTACTGAATGATTTTTGTTAAACTGAAAATACTTCACGAGGTGGCCGAATCCGACCGGATTCGGTGCCCGAATGTGACCGGATTGCCGGCCGAATTGGCCGGATTAAGCACACTTTAACACCTTTTGCATCAACGAAGCCCCTTCCTAATATTTTAATATTTATTTACTTGTATTTATTATGAAATGGTTTTAAACCAAGGGCGCCTCTTATTCAAAACCATGATAACTAATCACAGAATCACATATTTTATTAATTGTAAATATTCCAACTATTAAAATTGTTAAACTTATTCATATGAATGAAAACAAATCGTATACTTCGCAAAAAAACCTAAAACGATAGGGCCCCAATATCAGCTGCATATCAATTTTTTCAAAAGAGGTCTCTGAAAGTACACTTTTTTCAGCAAATTATACGATTGAGTTTCCTGTTGCATTGCATTACTTGTATAGATACAATTTTTATTCAAAAGTTGAAACCACTTTCATCCACTTTTCAGCAAAAAAGTTTCTATACAACTAAAGTGATGAGATCTTCTTGATAAGAAATTTTACCTTCTTTGCTTATACTAATCTCTGAATACTGTTGGAAATTAGTAATGATGATAGGAGTAATGAGCAAATATCCAGCCTTCTTAATCTTGACCATATCAAATTCGATAAGAACTTGTCCTTTTTTTATGGTATCTCCTTGTTTTACCGTTGTACTAAAGTACTGTCCATTTAATTTAACGGTATCAATACCTATGTGGATCAAAATTTCCGTTCCTTTTTCCGTAATAAGCCCAATAGCATGGCCTGTGGGAAAAAGTGTTGCAACTGTACCGTTGACCGGCGCTATGACTTTCCCCTCACTGGGGTTGATGGCAAGGCCCTTCCCAAGAACACCGGCAGCAAAAACTTCGTCCGGTACCTCTTCCAAAGACTTAACTTCGCCGGCAAGAGGACTTTGGATAATCTCTGTTTTAATTGTTTTCCCGGTGTTTTCCTTAGCTTCATTATTTATACTATTTTCTATTACACTGTTAGTCACTTCTTCTTGATCTTTAAAAGTTATAAAAGATAATACCGCGGCCAATATATAGGATGTAACTACCGCTATCAATAACCCTTCAAAACCTTTTCCAAAATATACCGGTAAAGTTAGGAATCCTGGAATAATATATCCCATAGTTGCGCTGCCTGAATATCCTGCAATTGCTCCTCCCACTGCTCCTCCGATTGATGCACAGATAAATGGTATTTTATATTTTAACGTTATCCCATATATACTTGGCTCAGTAATACCTAATAGCCCTGTTGGTATGGTAGATATAGCAACCTTTCTAACTGTCTTATCTTTAGTTTTTAATAATACCCCTAACACTGCACCGCCTTGACCTAAACTCGCAGATATGGCAAGTGCCAAAAAAGTATCTGCTCCATATAACGACAGATTGTTTATAACTATTGGCATAACACCCCAATGAATCCCCCTAATAACCAATGCCTGCCAAGAAGCGCCTACTACACCGCCTAATAACATGGGGCTTAGATTATATACGAAATTATATCCCATACCTATTATTCTAGTTATGATTGTTGATATAGGACCAATTACTATAAACGTTAGTGGTGCCATTATGATCAAACAAATTAAAGGTGTAAAAAAAAACTTCAAATTTTCATTCATTACTTTGTTTAACAACTTTTCAAATTTCGCTAATATAAATATTGCTATGACTATCGGAATAAAAGTAAAGGAATAGTCTATCCCTTTAACAGGAATTCCCCAAAAATCACTGCCCACATTTTTACCAATCAAATTAATTCCAGGGTAAACCAAGGTCGCTCCTAAGGCCAGTGCGATAAACTCATTTGCGCCAAATTTCTTTGCTGCAGTGAAAGCTATTAATATAGGCATAAAGTAAAGCACACTATCCTCTACTGCATGTAAAATCTGATAGGTACTACTGTTGGTTGATATATAGCCTAAATATACAGCTATTGCCAACAGCCCTTTAAGAAGACTAACACTTGCCAATATACCTAAAACAGGTGCAAATATGGCTGATATTAAATCAAGAGCTTTATAACCTATCCTACTGCTGTCCGTCACTTCTTTACTTATTTCTCTGTTTTCATCTACAAGACCAGTTAGTTTTATAAATTCTTGATAAACATTACCAACCGTATTTCCAATTACAACTTGAAATTGTCCTCCACTTTCGACAACACACAACACGCCATCAAGATCTTCTATACTATTTTTATTCACCTTTTCATTATCTTTTAAATTAAATCTTAGTCTGGTAACACAATGGATCAATGAATTGATATTGCTTTCACTTCCTACATTTTTAAGTATCTCCTTTGCCAATTCTTGATTTGTCATTATTTCCTCCATCTCCAATTTCTATGTATAGCTAATCTATTTTTACCCTTCTATTCATAAGAACATCCCCACTGGTTTGTTATGCTTCACTTCTCCCAACTAAGGAAATGTTCTTATGTTTTTTGCCATAAACTAATTTAGTACAATTCTTTATAGAAGAAACTGATTCGTATAATTTCTACTTATTGTTATTGCTTTTTTTATTGATTCTAAAGAATCTTCAAAAGTTTTGTCTTCAATTTCAAGGCATACTGCCCCTTTATATTTAATATCTGTTAACGCAGAAATATATTTACCCCAATTTACATCGCCAAGACCTGGTAATTTAGGCGAAATATATTGCAGTGGTACAGCCATAATTCCTACGTCATCAAGTTTATCTTTATATACCTTTATATCTTTAATGTGTACGTGGAAAATTCTATCTTTAAACTCATATATAGGTTTTATATAGTCCATTTGCTGCCAAACGAAGTGTGATGGATCGTAGTTTAACCCAAAGTTAGCATTTGGTATTAACTCAAACATTTTTCTCCAAATTCTTGGAGTTGTTGCAAGGTTTAATCCTCCTGGCCATTCATTATTTGTGAATAACATCGGGCAATTTTCTATCGCAATTCTCACATTATTTTCTTCAGCATACTGAATTATGGGAGTCCAAACGCTCTCAAATATTATAAGATTCTCCTCTATAGTCTTATCTTTATCTCTACCAATAAAAGTAGTGACAGTATCTACCCCCAAGATACTCGCAGCGGTAATGATCTTCATAATATGCTCTATGTAAAACTGTCTCTTCTCTTTATCTGGATCTAATGGATTAGGATAATATCCTAAGGCTGAAATTTCAACCTTCTTGGATTTTGCATAACTATTAATGTATCCGGCTTTTTCTACATCCATATCTGATACATCAATGTGTGTTACTCCTGCATATCGCCTTTCAGCCTTACCTACTGGCCAACACATCATTTCTACACAGGAAAAACCATTTTCACTTGCATAATTTATTACTTCTTCAAAATTTAAATCTGCCAAAATAGCACTGTTTAATCCAATTTTCATTTTCAACATCTCCTATTAATATTTTGTAATATTCAATCGGGCAGGATCCCGTTAAAGACTCTCTCAACAACATATTTAGTAACGATAAACATTTTTAAACGATATATTATATTGCACTAGGAGAGAGGACTTTGACGGGATCGTACTCAACTGAAAGTTTCTTATCAGGTCTTAGCTGGAGAAATATTGCTTTGAGCTGGATTTACCGTCACTACTTTACTCTTTTTTTTTACGATTAATAACGCAATCGTGCAAATAATGCCAGGTAAAGCAAACAGCATAAAGCAACTGCTAATAGGCACATCATAAGCTATTAAGGCTCCCCCCAATGTAGGCGCTATCACTCCGCCCAGTTGACCAATCCCAAGACCAAAACCCACTCCAGTGGAACGAACATTATCAGGATAATACTGCGATACGAAGGCACTAAGTAAACTGTGAGCAGCAAAGAAGAAAAATCCTGTTAAGGCTATGAGTAAGAATAAAATAATGACATTACTGGGCATTCCCATGAAACCGAGGGAAGCAGCGCCTAAAATATAAAGCAAAATTAACAGTTTTTTACTTAGTCCTTTTCTATCAGCATAAGTACTCCAGGCAACTGTACCGATTACCGTACCTACATTAAGAAAAATACTAACATATAAACCAAGTGATAACGACAGTCCTTGATATACCATAAGGCCAGGCAGCCACGTAATTAAAAAGTTAATCACCAATATTCCCATGAAATACATAATACAAAATAGGACTGTACTTAAGGCCAAATTGTTTTTAAATAATGCAATAAGCGGTACTTTCCCATTATTTTCTTCAAGAGCAGCCTCATTTTTATCATATAATTTGTATTCTTCATCAGTTATCCTATTTTTGTAGTTTGCATCTATTTTAGCCAGTGTTGATTCAAGCTCAGCAAATTCTCCTCTTTTAATAAGAAACCGAGCTGATTCCGGTATGCTCTTAATTAATATAGGCAGTAACAGCAATGGAATAGCTGCAAACCATATAATAGAGCGCCATCCTGTTATAGGGATAAATACAATACCCATTAAAGGTGCAAGTATGCCACCAAATTGGTATCCACACAAAGCAAGCGTAATAGCTACGTTCTTTATTGTTTTAGGCGCATATTCTGATAATAGACCAACTGTTATTGGTAAGGCACCACCGAATCCAATCCCCCCCAAAAATCTGCACCAAGCGAAAATCTGAGCATTGGGAGCAAACGCAGAAATAGTAATAAAAACAGTGTAACTAACGAATGAAAAGATCAATACTTTTTTATGACCAAATTTCTCTGAAAAAGGACTTAGAACAATAGCGCCGCTCATCAGACCAAAAATCCCATAACTTCCAATGACCCCTAGATCAGTAGGTGACAGTGTCCATTCTTTCATTATTAGCGGTATAATAGACCCATAAACAGCTAAGTTATATCCTTCCAGAGTAATAATAAATACACACCATAGTAATAGCTTTAAGTGAAAATTGTTAAATTTACTTTCATCCAAAAAGTTTTTAATAGACATTTTCGAACTCCTTTGCCAATTATTTTTTTAACTGAATAATTTATTAGATAGAAATTATTTTAAATGTTCAGAAATATATTCTTAAAAAAATTTATTTCTTTATTACGTTAATCACCATTGCACCTTAAATAAGCGCATTATTTCCCAAACGAAATAACTGTTTTTTCTTTGCCCGTCCCTCCTAGCCTTGCTAATTTATTATTGCATTAATGCAAGTTCATTGTAGCATCTTTATATATTTATGCGTTGTGATAATATGTCGCTAAATTGCGAAATGAAAGTAATGCTTGATTTCCCGAGAGATAATAAAAAAGCAGGACCCCATTCCGGAATCCTGCTTTACGGAAAGTGTCTGCCACTTATTCCGTAATTTATATCAAACTTATATTCTCTTATTCTCTTCTACTTTTTTAATTTAGAAACTTTAATCAAAATATTATCTTTTTTGCGGCCTAAAAGATAATATACAAAAAGATTAACCATCATTATAGCAGACGATAGTAGATACATTGTAGAATAATTTGTATATGAAGCAACTAATCCTAATACATACGCTCCTACGCCAATGCCAATATCAAAAAACAAAAAGTAAGTCGCTGTTGCTAGTCCCTTACGCTGATTTGGACATGTGTTTACTGCCATAGCCTGAAACGATGGATGCAATGCGCCAAACCCGAGACCAATAACTAATCCCGCTGCTAAAAACCCAGTTGAATCTTGTATTTGGCTTAATCCAACCATGCCGATTGTAAATATAATCATAGCGGGATAAATAATATAATTAGCTCCTTTTTGATCAAATAGCCTCCCTATAAAAGGCCGGGGTACTACAATAGCAATGGCATACAGTGCAAAAAATGCACTAGCTGTCTCTATTATTCCAAGATTTTTTGCATAAGTTGGAACAAACGCCAATATTCCACCATAAACAAGTGCAAGTAAAAAACCAGTTATTGCAGCCGGCAGTGCCTTTAGTTCAATAAAATCCCTCCAACTCGTTGATTTTGTTAGTTTTTCTTTGGTTTCAGGTTTAGAGCCAGAAACTTTAGTGAACATTCCGAAAAGAAACGCCAGGAGAGCCATCCCGCCACAAACGCCATACAATATTGTAAAGCTATAATGAAGGACAATCGTCAAACTCATAAAAGGTCCTAAAACCATAGCAAGGCTAGTGAACATAGCAAGATAGCCGATTCCTTCTCCTTTACGGCTTTCAGGAGCAACTATTGCTGCTATTGTCGATGTAGAAGTAGTTCCCATGCCAAATCCAATTCCATGAAACAATCGTAAAATCAACAAAATCAAAATACTTTGTACCCCTATATAACTAACACTGGTCAATAAAAACAACGCAAGTGAAATTAATAGAAAAAATTTCTTATCAAGTTCATCAATCCACTTACCGGCGAATGGCCGGCATGCGACGGCACCTATTTGAAAAAAAGTAACCGCAAGTCCAACGGCATGATTATCTTCCTTCAAGACATCAACCACAAATATCGGTAATGCCGTTATTAATGCATAATGCGTCATAAACTGAAAAAAACAACTTAAACACATACCTGTAAAACTCAGAGTCCACAACGATGGTTTCTTATCCATTCATTACACCTTCTCTTTCCTAACCGGATATATATTTTGCTAACCGACCAGCTTAGCTTGGCGGCTAGGCTGTTTTCCATATAATCGCAAACAAAGGGGCAACAGCCTATCTAACTGCTTTGCCCCTAAGAAACTATTTCCTCTTTTTAAGCTCACACAAAATCAGGGATAGACCCAAAAGTATTATCGTGGTTCCTTACTTTCTTAGAAAAAGATGACCATGAGCTGGCCAAATTGCTAAATTTACATAGCGTAAATTCGGCTCGAAGATTATTTTTCATCTAAATGGAATACCCTAGAAAAATTGCCTCCCATTAATTTTTTCATCCCCTCATAATCATTTAAATCTTCGGCTGCCAACCTCTGTTTTTGAATCTCCATTTCAAACTGGTAAAATGGATAATCACATCCCATAAATACTTTGTCCGGACACTGTTCCAGTACATGAACCACCGCCATAAAAGAGGTAATTGCAGTATCTAAATAAACATTGGGAACTCGTTTAGCCACTTCAATGGCATACTCACCAGCCATAACCTCTCCCATGTGTGCCATCTGAATAATCACCCTGGGAAATGTATTGCCAAGGCGTTCAAACATCAACGGATGTACACGGTAATCCTCAGATGTGCAGTGAATAACCGTATAAAGTTCCCTTTCATTTAAAATTTCAAAAAGAGGTCTTAATAATTCAATATTTCCTACACTAAAATTTCCAAACCACGGGTGAAGTTTCATTCCCTTAAATCCTAATTCGTCCAGACAGTATAACAATTGTTCTTTTGCATCCGCATCATTGGGATTAATAAAAGCCAGTGGAATGAAACGGTCTTCATAAGGCCGAATAAGCTCTGCCATTTTTTTCTGTTTTCCGATTCCTGATGCAAAAGGAAAGCAGACAACCTTATCAATTCCATTTTGGTCCATTTTTCTAATTACATTCTCCACTCTAGCTCTTGGATTTTCATCCTCTGATGTTGCTATATGTACATGTGCATCTATAATCATTTTTTGATTTTCTCTCCCTTCTTTTTATTTCCCATAAATCATTCAAAATCAACACTCTTCATTGTTCTGGCAGATTTCCAGCATGCTTCCATAACAGAAAGCACCCGTCTGACTTCCGGTATCTTTACTAAAAACTCTTCTTCACCTTTTATTGCTTTAAAATAGTTTGTAAAATAATCCATCTGCTCACAATCCACCTGGGGAATATCCTCAACAATAAGCAGCCCCGGCTCCGGTATGCCAAAAGAACGTGTCGGGCCATAAGAAGCCGTTGATTTTTCCTGATCTCCCGGCACATTTTCTAAAAGCCTTGTTGTACGGACAATTTTCCCACTGGGATCAAATTTATCGGCATACATACTTCCCTTATTGCCTCCCACATACCAATGGCGTTCAAACCAGTTCGGACGATCAGAAAGAATATATGTTCCAAGCTCAATCTCAGCGGTTACCCGGTTTTCAAATCTAAGAATAATCTTAAAATAGTCATCTACTTCTTTATTAATTACATTACGTATGTCTGCATATACAGAAATCAAACGGCTATTCACCATATATAAAATCTGGTCTATTAAATGCACACCCCAATCATAGAGCATACCTCCTCCTTCCTCCTTAAATACATGCCAATCATGCATATTGCCATTAAATCCATAAAGCGAGCTCTTAATGATATAAATATCACCCACCATTTTTTGGTCATAGCACTCTTTGACACTTCGAAAATCTTTATCGAATCTCCTCTGCTGATGTACAGTAAATGTAACTCCTGCTTTTTCTACTTCTGCTACCATTTCATCTAAATCTCTTACAGACATAGCAACCGGCTTTTCGCAAATTATGTGCTTTCCTGCTCTTGCTGCTTTAATAACCAAATCCTTGTGCTGATTATTATTTGCAGCTATGATAACACCATCAACATCTGTTTTATCGAATAACTGATCGGCATTATCATAGACCGCAATTTCAGGATATAATTCTTTAACTTCTTTGAGCCTTAATGGGTTAATATCACACACAGCCACACAATCTGATTCTGCAAAACTTTTTAAAGTCTTTACGTGCCTTCTGCCAATAAATCCGTATCCAATTACCGCATATTTTAAATTCATAAAGTCAACTCTCCTTCTACTTATACTAGGGCGGGCCCACGACCCGCCCTAGTATATATAGCACCTAATTATTAGATATTGCTCTTTCATTTCAATTATTGTTCGATTAATCGCTTCAGCATCTTTTGGTGTTTACGTACTTGATCAATCTCATCTGCCAGTTGTTCATACGGCAGATCCTGGAATCTGCGCTGTCCTTCATACTCCGAATTGATGTAGCCTTTATATCCAGCCTTTTTCAGAAAAGAAATAGGGCCATCATAGTCAATGGATTTATCCTCATATTCTCCTGGCTGACCAGGGATTTCGGTCATGTTTAAAAATTTCCCATGTATACTGATAATGTATGGCATTACAACTCCCATATCTTCAGGTTTAGTGCGGGAATACAGCAACGCTTGGAGCACAACTTCATAATCCATTTTAGTTGGACTCTTTATTCTTGAGTTAGTTAACGCCACTACCGCATCGAATGGTTCTTTGAAGTATTTTTCTATCACACCGGTATTTAGATATTTCCGGAAATTCACTTCAACATTACCGGCGCTCGCCAGTGACAGATCCATACTACCCAAAGGACCTTTATTCGCCCGAATATCAAGGCATGCCTCAGTTAGAACTTCGGTAGAAGCTCTACTTGCGCCATGGCGGATCATCCACTCTAGTGCTACCTCAGAAGGTTGATATTGATAGATTCCCATATCAGGAATAATTCCTAAATGTTTTGTCCCTGTCCGGTTTACATATTCAACGATTTCATCAACATACGTTCCATTCAAAGGAATTGGATTGTGTATTTCTTTTCCCACTCTAATGTCGAGTTCTTCTGCAACAGGCAATGCCTCAATAATTATTTCTATAGGGACAGTGGACAAAGTTCTTACATTTTTAAACCCAAGTCTTTTAGCTAATCGAATATCTCCCTTCAACCTTTCAGCGCACTCATGATATGTCATCACATGATCGCGAAACTGCAATACATCCATGAAAACGTCCATTGTTACCGGAACCGCTTTGTATTTATCAAGCCATACATGCCATTGTTCAATAAATTCTTCGGTGGGGTTGGGATATCTTCTAAGAGATTGTTCATCAAGTATCTCAATGCCGTCTGCCCCATCCAGGTTTGTTGTAACTTCCCGGATCTGTCCTTCTAAATCCAATTGTTTGAAAAACTGCGTTTGCTGGTAACTATAAAAAGATACACCTCGCTTTATTTCATACATGTTGTAGACCTCCTTCATTCAATTCCAGCTCAAAAGTAACAATGGATACTGTTTTGTCTGAACCGGCTCCTGACCCGGGGACCGGTGGATTTTTAACCCATTCTTCATCTGTCGGCATATATCCGTAAGCCGCCAAGACGGATTGCTGGAACTCTAAAATATGTTTACCCGAGGGCAATCCTCCCTTTTTCTCAACGTAGATTATTCCTTCATCATCATAGTCCCAGTGTTCAACAACTGCCTTCTTTATCTCCTCGAAATCGCGAGGTGGCTGTCCATTAATTTCAAATTTCTGTTTTTCTCTTGGATATACGATTCCATCCATTTTTATATAATAGCCATTATGCAGCGAGAGAAAAACACCTCTATAGTTTGCATTTCTGGCTGCAAATTTAAAACCGACGACCTTGCTATCCTTATATACATTTTCCAGACTGTCAAGCCTAACAAGATAATTATCTAACAAAATCTACGCCTCCCTATAACTTGCTTTCTTTTGAATTAAAGTATTTTAGCGTGTGTAAACAAAAAACTAAACCAACATTTATTTAAAGATGATTTCTTTTCCTTCTCTTGCCGATTGGTAAACTGCATCAAGAACTTTAGTAACTACAAGTGCCTCCTCAGGCTTTACCAATGGTTCCTTGTCTTCAATAATTGCTGTAAGCCACTGTCTGGCCTCTAAAACCCCCGGCGGTGCATTTACCCCTTCAAAATAGGCAATATTGCCTTTTGCAGTTAATGATTCCTCCACTAACATTCCTGCCCTGCCTCGGTTAAAAATCAAATTATCCACAGGATGACTCATACCTGAGCGGATTTCCGCCCCTGCTTTTGTACCGCACAGCGTCGTTGAAGCTTCCCTTGATTCAAGTACGTTTAATGCCCATGATGCCTCAATGTTAATGAGTGAACCATCTTTCATTTTAACAAAACCAAAGGCAGAATCCTCCACCTTATATTTAGTGTAATCCCAGGGGCCCCACATATTCCCCTCAGTAGCCTCAGGCATAGTACCCAGTTTATAAAAAGTAGTACCTGAAACACTTACAGGCTCGTAATTATTCATCATCCAGAGAGTAATATCAAGCGCATGGGTGCCAATATCAATAAGAGGACCGCCCCCCTGTTTCTCTTTATCCATAAACACGCCCCAGTTAGGAACTGCTCTTCTTCGAACAGCATGTGCTTTTCCATAGTAGATTTCACCCAAATCTCCATTGTTAACGCATTTTTTCAGCATCTGAACTTCAGGCCTAAACCTATTTTGATAGCCAATCGTAAATTTTTTACCTGACTTCTTCCACGCCCTAATCATCTTTTCCGCATCTTCCGTAGTATGCGCCATAGGTTTTTCGCACAACACATGTTTGCCTGCTTCAAATGCATCAATTGTAATCTGGCAATGTGATATGTTGGGCGTACATACATGTACGACATCTACATCTTCATTTGCCAGTAATTCACGGTAATCAGTATAAATCTTTGCATTGGGTGCGAACTTATTTGCTGTTTTAACGGCTTTTTCTTCAATAATGTCGCAAAATGCAACCAATTCACACATTGCATCGCATTTTGTAAGTGACGGCATGTGTTTATTGTTTGCGATACCACCGCAACCGATAATTCCAATCCTAACCTTCTCCATAATAAATACCCCCTAAGCTACTTTTTTATCTTTTGAGCTATGCTGTTTGTCAAATTCAATTGTCAATATCCTTCTTTAATTCTCCTTATACCCATTGCCGGGTGATTAAAATAAGCAAAACCATAGTAATTTCTAAAGTCAAGTCCTTCGAAAAAAATACTAAGCACAACACAAGACTGCTGCAGATTCATTTTCAGCAGCATTATTAAATTACATTAAGGTTTTCAAATTTTTTTGTTCTTACATTAATGAAATTCATTTCCTCGTTCTGGGAAAAGCAGATGCTGCTAGACGGTAATTACCATTTAAAACTTACCTATTTTTTCACTTTTAGAATTAAAGGCAATTGAATTTGACCACTTGGTTTAGCTTTATTATAGTATTTGTATCTATTTAAGGGTTGTGATAATATATAGCTAAATTGCGGAATATGGAGAGTAAGATGAGACTAATTGAAAATAGATATCTTGGTTTTAATCCATTTAGATTTGATTTTAAAACCAAAACCGATGAGCAGCAGTGGGAAAAATTTCATGCTCATCAAGGCTTGGAATTCCTGTATATTTATCAAGGATATGGAAGTATGATCATTGATCAAAAAATTTTCCAAATTAAACCTAAAACTCTAATTTGTTTCCAACCCTTTCAACTGCATAAAATCAATATTTCTATAAACCAGCAATGTCCATATATTAGAACCATGCTTTTATTCTCTCCTGAATCTGTAGATCAATTTCTCAAGCCATTCTCTTCTCTTTATTCTCTTTTTAAATATTTATATAAAGGAAAACTCCAGCAACCATTGTTTGATATAAGCAATAATCATAAGATACCTGAGTTACTATTTGAATTTAATCAAAGATCAAAAATTGTAAAATTAAATAACATGCGTGAGGAATTTATATTATTCTTAATTTCATTCTTACAAGGTCTAAGAGATGTAATTCCTCAAAATTCAGAAAAAATTTCATCGCCAAATAGATATTTGCGACATATAGAAAAGGCTTTGGATTGGATTGAAGCACATTATAAAGAAGAGTTCATACTTGATCAGCTTGCTTCAGATCTGCATCTATCTTCCTACCATATTTCTCATCTATTTCGAGAAGAGATGAACTGTACAATTTCAGAATTTATAACTGTTAGAAGGATAAAAGAAGCATGTTTACTATTATCTTCAACCGATTTATCTATTCAAACAATAGGCAAATTAGTAGGGTTGAAAAGTGATTCTTATTTTTCATATTTGTTTAAGAAGAACATTGGAATGACTCCAAAACAATATCGGACATCGTTAAAAGATTTTTTTATGAATGTAGATTCCGATTCATCTGGCAATATACATTCATCTGTTAAGCTGACTTGACGTAGATCTACTAATGACTATTTGTAAGCAATAACTTTCCTATTACTGCAAAAAATATATCGTTATCAATCAAACGATTTTTTCCACTATTCTTAAACACAAAAAATGGTTATTTGTCTACCAGTAGACAAATAACCATTTCCATTTTACTGCCTTTGCTATCCATAGGATAAACCCAGATAAATCAGGTATTATCTGGGTTTATTTTTGTTTTCACTTGCAGCCACTTAGAATTGTTAGAAACAAATAAGCCCGCAAAATCCTTCGAAAAAGTAATTATTTAACTCTTCGGGTTACAGTGCATGCTCGCCTGTAACATTTCGTATATCAATCTTGTAGTATTCAGCATTTGCCTGACTGTCACCTAAGTGACTTTTACTTGTGCTCATTATGAAACTTCTGAGTTTCCAGTAGATATTCTACAATTAATTTATGAGGGGTTTGAGGCGTTGAACTAAGCTGCGGCTGAAAAAGTGTTGCAACATAAAATCGATGGGGGGACAATTCAAAAACTCTGACTTCACCGTTGGTATCGACTCCTGCCACACGAAGGCCACTTTTATCAAAAGTATCTTGAAAATGAACATTCAGACCAAAATTACAATTGTATTGCTCCTCAATTTCAGCTTCCCCATAAATTTTTTGGATTTTGGTTCCTTCCTTTAAGTATATTTTCCTTGTTGTTCCTAAAAGTGAGCAAGACAGAGCTGAAATAAAGAAAGTGGAAGCATCTGGATTATATTCTTCATGATTGACTTCAGCTATTCCCAATACATTTTGCGCATATTCCATAATTGCATGCTGAAACCCGCCGCAAGTACCGATAAAAGGATAATTATTTTCTCTTGCGAAACGTATCGCGTTTATTGCTCCTTTAAAACTGTGATAGGGACTTCCGGGTGCACACCAAAATGCATCAAAACCGCAAATATCTTTTTTAATGTCCCCTTCTAAAGCTACAGTCGGTAACCACATAAATTCCAAGTCTAGTTGTAAATATTTTGCACAATGCTGTAATGCCTTATTAGTAGCTTCATGGGAAGGCTTATTTTCATCGAAGTCTCCAATAATTCCTACCTTTATCATTGAATATTCCTCTCTCCATGTAAATTACTGCCAATGTTTTTATGGGCATCATTATATCATATTGCGGTCATTTCCGCTTCCTTACTGCCGGTTAAATTGCTCCAACCAAAAAAAGCCTTACAAGCAAATCCCTGCCTTGTGTCAAAAAATCCTTTTTTTCCACACACACATATATAAAAGAAGCATAAGCACAATGATGATCATACCGCAAGCCGCAAAGCCTACTCTTGCATTAAAATGTTCCGCAAATAATCCGGCGTAAAAATTTCCAAACGGTGTGGTTCCGGCAAAGACCAACGTGTATACACTCATGACTCTGCCACGATATTCATTGCTTGAATTAAGCTGTAACGTTGAATTCGCACTGGAAGTAAACATAATAAAAAAGAAACCCGTAACTGCCAGAGACAGTCCGGTCAATAAGTAAACATCAATATAACCAGTAACAATTAACGCCATAGCGATAATAAAAGGTACACCATAAATAATAAATTTTTTAGGGCCTGATTTACTTAAGGTAGCGATGAACATGGCGCCTAAAAATGATCCCGCTCCCAAAAAGGACATAAGAATGCCAAAGCCTGCCTCGTTTTGATGCAGTACTTCCTTGGCGAAAACAGGAACGAGCACATTAAAATTCGGAGCAAACGTACCTACTATAGTCAAGATGATTATCGTATATAAAAGACTATCCTTATGATAAATGTATGTAAGGCCATCTTTAATTTCTTCCCATACATCAGAATTATTTTGAGGCTTTATTTCTGCCGGCTTTAATTTAATAAGATATAAACTTGCCAAGACTGCTGCAAAGCTAATGGAATTTATAAAAAAACAAGCCGCCAGGCCGACATATCCCATAACCAGCCCCGCAACTGCAGGACCGATAATTCTTGCCAAATTAAAGGCCATAGAGTTTAAGGCAATTCCATTCATTAAATCTTCCTTACCCACAAGCTCGATAACCAGGGCCTGCCGCGACGGCATATCAATCGTATTAACAATTCCCATGGCGGTAGCCATAAGCAAGATATGCCAATATTGGATTTTCCCTGTCCATACTAAAATGGCAAGGATTAGCGTAATGACCAGTGAAGCTGATTGAGTAAATATTAAAATTTTCTTTTTGGAAGCTTTATCTACAATAACTCCTGCAAACAAGGCCAGTAACAACATGGGCGTAAATTGAAGTATTCCAATTAAACTTAACAGAAACGGGGAATTAGTTAAAGTATAGGCTAACCATGGTTGCGCTATATTTTGCATCCAGGTACCGATTAAGGAAACACACATCCCGATCCAATAATATCGGAAATTTTTATGTTTTAGTGCTATAAAAGGATTACTGAATCTACTTTTAGCCTCATCGGTAGTGCTCATATTATACTCTCACTTTCACATTAATTAGTCCTATAAATTAAATAAAAACCTCCACCTAATATGTAATGGGTCATAAATCCGTTATGTATAGGTAGAGGCAGCATGGAATTGTTGAATGAAGTTGTCATTCCTATATTTATGAAGCGTGATATCGTCTATTTAGCCATTTCTGTTTTTGGTGCTATTTCCGGTTTTGGCAAAAAGAAGGAAAATACGACAGCAAGCACGGCAAACATTGTCAGCAGTTCCATCGTAGCCGTCAGGCCATTCTTATCAGCAAACCAGCCAATCAGCGGAACAACTATGCCACCGACACTGAACGAAAGCCCCAGGGTAACGCCGGAAGCAAAGCCAATACTGCGTGCTAAGTAACTTTGACCCAAAACAACAACTGAGCTAAAGGGTGAGAACATGGCAAATCCAATCGGCACCATTAGTATATACCCGATTACTGCATTTGTTGTCTGCGATAAAAGTGCAACCATTAGTGCCAAAAGTGCATAACTTATCTGAACAACTTTCAAATAGCCAAACTTATCTGCCAGCATTCCTCCAATTAATGTCGTCACTACCCCAAGTGTAAACAGCAGTGTTAATGCAGAGCCCCCGGCTGCCTCGGAAAGTCCCAAAACAGCTATCCAATAAAGCGGAATAAAACTCCTTAATCCGCAGACAACTATGGAACTGCATACAATCAATAAGGTTAGTTTTATAAATGCATCCCAGTCATTCCTGCCATTTTTTTCTTGCCTGGTAGCCTTTTCAGCCATACCGTTTCCTGAGACGGTTGCTTGAGCAATTTCTGCTTTCATCTTTGGAACAAGAATCATTAATATCAATGCCATTATAATTGCCACAACACATAATACCGCGGTACCTTTCATACTAAACAGCGTAATAGCCGCAACAGCCAGCACAGGTCCAATGGCAAACCCGCTATTACCGCCAACTGAGAAGATACTTAATGCCGTTCCTCTTTTATTGCCTGAAACCGCGTTAACCAGTCGCGCCGCTTCCGGATGGAAAATGGCACTGCCGATTCCACTAAGCGTTATTACTGTAAAAATAGCCCAGTAATTCTTAAACAGTCCGGCCATTCCCATAGCTACCCCAGATAGCAAAACCCCTAACGATATGTACCAGGTTCGCGATTGCCGGTCTGCCAACCAGCCAAACGCCGGCTGCACCACAGACGATAAAAAGCAGGAAGCAAACATTAGGCCTGCCACTGCACTATAATCCATGCCATACTGGGAAACAAAATAAGGTAAGATAGCCGGTAAGGCCCCAATAGTAATATCGTTAGATAAATGTGCCAATGATAATAAGTAAATAAATTTTCTATTCAAATTAAAACCACCCTTCAGTCACCACACCAGGACAATATTGATTTGATAAATATCTATGCTATACTTATTATAATATACAATTCCAATTATTCCATAAATAATATTGATCGAATCAAGCATAATATTGATATTTACATAAAAGGAGGGATATTTATCTAATGATTATCACAGACAGCGGTCAAATGATTGATCAGGATATAAAAAGTAACTTTCCAATAAAAATAAGACGTACAGAATATCGTGAGCATGGAGCTTTTTTAAAAAAGCATTGGCATGAAGAATTTATGATTTTCTACATAGAAAAGGGAACGGCTATTATTCATTGTAACTCTCAGCCGATCCCGGTTAAGGCAGGAGACTTAGTCGTTATCAATCCCACCGACATTCATTATTTAGAAAGCTGTTGCAACCATCTTATCGAATCCTATATTATTATTGACCTTTCCTTCCTGCTAAGTTATAAAGAAGACGTCTGTCAGACTAAATATATTACTCCTTTATTAGAAAATCATATTTATTTCCAAAATAAGATTGAAAATGACGAAGATCTTGTTCGTCAGGTCACAAACTTAATTGGTGAATATGAACAAAAAAAATTCGGCTACGAGTTAATGATTAAGGCTGAAGCCTATCATATTCTTGTTTCACTATTGCGGCGGCATACCGTTCGTGTCACTAACGAAGTAAAAAACAGACAGCAGCACCAATTACGTCTACTATTAGAATATATCGATAACCATTATCAGCAAAAAATCACCTTGAAAGA
The DNA here is from genome assembly GCF_900110485.1 of Propionispora vibrioides. Lineage (NCBI taxonomy): Bacteria > Bacillati > Bacillota > Negativicutes > Selenomonadales > Sporomusaceae > Propionispora > Propionispora vibrioides. Next base: position 17,748 of record NZ_FODY01000038.1, read on the forward strand.
ATTAGCCGCAATGGCTAATGTAACTCCCCACCATCTTTGTCGGCTGTTTAAAAGCATCATCGGTATGCCGCCCATTGAGTACATCAATCAGCTACGTATCAATGAGGCGAAAAGATTCCTGCAGCAGCATCATTTGAAAGTCGGTGAAGTGGCTCAGCTTGTTGGGTTTAGCGATAGCAACTATTTTAGCCGTATATTTAAAAAATATAATCATATCTCACCTACAAATATGCAGAAAGATTATCACAACTATTGAATAAATGAAAACCCGGCTGACCTTTCCGAGAGGAGAAGCAATTTAGGCAGCGGCTTTTTTGCATTTTCCCGACTTGCATGGTGGAGACGTCTATTACAGGTTTACAATCAGCCGGTTCTCAGACGTGGAAGCAGGCTGCTACAGAGCATTCATCTACTATTAGGACAATATTTTAGATTCCTTGTTTGATTGATCCCAAACGCCAATAAATATTTTTCGTTCCGTCGCATATTAGAAAATCAGCAACTAGGTCCTCACAATACTTGAGAACCTAGTTGCTGATTTTTATTATACCTGCTTTGGGGCAGCAGAGGCTTCAGCCACTATACACAGATAGTCAGATAGTCAGAGAGTCTGATTGCTGACTTTCCAATATATTTCTGTAGAAATCATCCCCAACAAAAACTTGGCTTGTCCTGCGAATGATTTAGCGCCCACCGGGTATAAGATACATCTAATTAGCCCTGTCTTTGCCTAGCCTCATTCACTACAACACGTCGTCCGCCTAATTCAGTGTCATTCATTGCCTCCACCATTTTCTCAGCATCCGCATCGTCCACTTCAACAAAACCAAACCCTCTTGCCCTACCTGTGTCCCTGTCAGTAACAATTCTACTAGATATGACCGTGCCGTGCTGCCGAAAGACATCCGCAAGGTCATCTTCAGTTGTTTGCCAAGGTAAGTTCCCGACATAAAGAGTTTTCGACATAAATAAAACCACCTTTTTTTCTGCTAAAATAACTAATGCAACCACTACTTACATTATCTGTAGCTTAGGTATTACTTATCCCTTCCTTTATGTGGAAGAGTGCCAAAAATCCAGAAAAGTCCATACACAGCCCATTTGATTATATAGAAAAATAAAAGGCCGGACAGTTTCCAGCCTTTCACAAAGATTCGATTCAGGATCTGATTGACTACCATAAAATTAGGTGTTTGGTTTGGAAAATCTCGTTTTGTATACTGCCGCTTTGGCCTGTTGTTGTTTTTGTCTGGACAGTTTTACACCGTCAACAGGTTGAAGTTTTCCGCCAAAATCCGTTAACAGAAGTGCTTCAATTTCGCTAGGAGATAGAGTATAGGTTTTCAACCCATTTATTTCTGTCATAACTTAGCCCCTTTCCACCCAGCGCGCATTTATTTATTAGAATTTAATACAGACTATTTGAAAATAAGTATACCGGGAATTTGACTCCAGAGACTAAAAAACCCCCCGGTATTTCCTTTTCTGGTTTTTCGCCGGGTTGTCCTTGTTTAAATTCTCAATCATTTCATCAAGATTTTTCTTCTTTTTCTCTTCGATCAAGACTTCGCCGAGAACATCGGACGGCGCCTCAGACGTTGTTGGGGTTATCTCATTGATATCTTTCATATTTACTCCTTCCGGGGGAACTTATTATGATGATCAGATTCGATAATAGCATTCCCCTTTTTCTTCACTTCTTTCCTTCCTTATATTAACTTTACCTCAAATACCCTTAAATAGCCTAGCCAATCATGTTCCATCTACTTAAAAGAGCGGAGGCAGCTCTTGAATCTACCCGCATAACGGGCAGTTTTGGATTTCAGACCTTCTCATACCTGAGAACTTGCTAAAGTGTAATTAAAAAGAGAAGGAATTCCCCTTCTCTTTCTTTAAGCGAGCATCCTTACAGCCATTCTTCACTTGACAGAATAAACCATTAAGTGGAACGGAATTAACTTTCTTTTCGGACAATCGAAATCGGTCAACTCATGTAAACAAAAAACGACTACCGTCTGAACCGGCTTACAACTTGCAAATATCTCAGAAAACTAAATTCCCAACATTCTTGCGAGACTGAAAAACCCGTAGTTGCTGTAAGGACACTCACTTCGTTATATTTTAACACGAATACCAATTATTGTCAATGAGCGACCTGAATCAAAAACAAGGGCCAATAAAAACAAGTACACCCCTACCGAGTATCAAAGGGGCGTCAGACTGTGTGAAAATTCACTATAAATCCCCACTTATACACTGATCGTTTTTTCTAATCAATTCTGACCAATTGGGGAATCCATAAAAGAGACCATGTTTTATACAAGCACTAGCTCACGGTTTTTCCCTAGCCCTCTCAAGATTTCTTCAACTCCAGGTATGCTCATGATTCGTCTTAAGTTATAGGCTAAGAGTGACAAAGCTATCTTTGCGTTAACCAAATTCTTTTGGCCGAAAATAAAAAAGCACGCAGGAAGAGCACGTGGGGATGGTTTCAGAATCATCAGTACCGTCCCCATTAATCGTACAGCCAACTATTTTTCTCAATATGTCAACAGGTACCTTCATTCTATTATATATTGGAATTGTACTATTAAGACAATGCCTATTCCTCCAATCAATCAATAAACGTCAAGCAGAGTTGTTCCAAAAACATCTCGGGCGTATAATCACGTACATGTCTTTGAAACAAATAGGAATCTTTACTTAAAGCCACCAACAGCATATCCGCTTTAAAGCTGCTGTTCGGATGATTATGCCCTTGTTTGTCAGCATTCATTTCATCAAATAGTGCCACAAATAATTGATGCAAGTCCTCATGCAAGGGGCTTCGCTTAGAGGATTTAAGTGAGTTGGTTGCAGGGGACTCCTCAACCCCGCTAATCAATTGTGCCCGTTTCTCTCTAAAACGGATAAACAAGTGAAGTATTCCTTTAAGCCGTTGACCCGGAGGATCATTCCGGTTCTTCTCCAGGTATTCATCAATAATGTCAAAAAGAAGGACAATATTATCTTTAATTAAATCTAGACATAATTCACTTTTATTTCTATAACGGCGATAGAGGGTTCCGGGACCGATTTGTGCTTCAGCGGCAATTTGATTCATGCTAACTTGTTCAACACCATTTTGTTCAAACAACTTAAGCGCCGTATTCAATATTCGCTGACGGTTTTCCGCCGCATCACGACGTTCGGGACGAGCGCGGTCTATATCTTTTCCATTCATTCGATTCTTCACCTCTAAAGTTTAATTCTAATCCCATTGACAAGTGGAGACATCTCCGCTTATTATTAAAAGGGAGATATCTCCACTTAATAATAACCGATAGAAAGGGAGTTTACAATCATGCAAAACCAAACTAATAACGCCGCACTACTGGTAATGGATATGCAAAACGGTATTGTATCACGCCTCGGCGAAAATACGAACGTATTGGTTCAAGTTCAAAAAGCGATTGAAACTGCACGAAAAAATCAAATTCCGGTTATTTTTGTCAGAGTCGGCTTTAGCGAAGGTTATCCCGAAGTCAGTCCCCAAAACAAGTCATTTTCACTACTGCCTAAATACGGTGGAATGACGGTATCTGATGAAGCAACGCAAATTCATGAAACAATTCATCCCCTGCCAAATGAACCTGTTGTGACCAAGTACCGCGTCAGTGCCTTCGCAGGCAGCAATCTTGAAATCATTCTGCGCTCACAACAAATTGATACGCTTGTTCTCAGTGGTATAGCTACAAGCGGTGTAATACTATCCACTTTACGGGAAGCAGCGGATAAAGATTATATTCTTACCGTTCTTTCCGATGCATGTTTTGATCCCGATCCTGAAGTCCACCGCGTGCTCACTGAAAAAGTGTTTCCCCGTCAGGCGGCTGTACTTACGGTCAACGATTGGACCAACAGCTTAACTTCCAATTAAAATCTTTAACCGCACAAGGAGTCAACCAATCATGTCAAGCAGGGACACCTTCTCATGGAGATTCGTTGCACCGCTATACATGGGATCTACGCTAAATCCGATCAATAGCTCCATAATCGCCACCGCATTAGTACCGATCGCTGCAGCCCTTCATGTTTCTGTAGCTCAAACCACCCTGTTAGTTACGTCACTTTATCTGGCAAGTTCGATTGCTCAGCCTACTGCCGGAAAACTTTCAGAAGAGTTCGGACCCCGCCGGGTATTCCTGACGGGAATTCTCCTGGTGCTGATTGGAGGCATAATCGGAGGCCTGGGACACAACTTAATCATGTTAATCGTGGCTCGTGTCTTTATTGGCATCGGAACTTCAACCGCTTATCCATCGGCCATGCTCCTTATTCGCCGGCAGGCTGACTCGGCCGGACTGTCTGAACCGCCCGGTCATGTATTAGGGGCTCTGCAGATCGCCGGAGTGGCGACGGCTGCGGTGGGGCTCCCCATTGGCGGGGTACTCGTGGATGCCTGGGGCTGGCGTACGACATTCCTGGTTAATATACCCTTTGCACTCATTGCATTGGTCATGGCCGCGCTGTGGATTCCACGGGACGTGCCCATCCAGGGGATGAAGACAGCCCGGGAAATAGCATCACGCATCGACGCTCCTGGCATCACCGGATTCGCTGCGACCACAACTGCCTTGCTGGTATTTCTGTTCTCATTGCCTAATCTATTATGGACAGCCCTCGGTTTATCCGTAGTTTTGGGCGTTTTTACGATTGGGTGGGAACTCAGAGTAAAACATCCCTTCCTTGATGTACGTATGCTCGCCTCAAATCCAGCGCTTACCCGTACCTACACACGTTTCATGTTAATGACGCTATGTATGTATACGGTGTTGTACGGTATCACTGCCTGGATTGGATCAACACATGTTGTCTCCTCTCTAGAGGTAGGGTTACTTCTCCTTCCTATGAGCGTACTTTCTGCGTTTGTGGTAGGGCCCATTTCGAAACGGAATCTGGTACGTGGCCCGTTAATCGTGTCTGCAGCCTCATCCACTGTTGCATCGATTGGAGTATTATTTCTTACCGCCAGTTCGTCAATGATTTGGCTACTGATTATTACCCTTATCTTCGGTATCACTATGGGAACAATGGTTAGCGGTAACCAAACAGCGCTATATACGCAGGTTACCGCTAGCCAGATTGGTACCGCTTCCGGGCTGTTCCGCACCTTCGGGTACATCGGTTCTATCGCTTCTTCAGCCATAATCGGCATAGCATTCCATACAGTGGTTTCAGATAGTGGCATGCATGCTATTGCCCTCACCATGATAACGGTCAGTGTCGTGGCGCTGTTCATTACTATCACTGACCGCCAGCTCTGAACACTTACAAAAGCACTTCTTAAATCTTTTATCCCATTTTTTTCAGACTGCCGGTATAGTTGGGTGTATCTTTGGAGGAAAAGCGGCATATTGCCTGCTTTTCACGGACTTGCGCTTATCCCGCTGATTTTATCTTTTTATTCCGGGGATCGTTCCGCAACCAGCGACGAACCGATATCCTTCAAGACAGTGTGCAGATCTTTTCTTTCCTGCGCCGGTCCATTTCGCATACCGGTAACGACAGGTACCTCTGTCACAGCAAATTCCAGCAGCTCAAACATGTGTCTCGTATAATCAATATACGACTGGAACAGGCCGGAATCAGGATTACCCTGATTAAACGTGAGAATCAGCCTTTTTTGCGCGGCACTTTCTTCTTTGAAATACGGCGAGTATCGCGGCGAGTATCGCGCAAACAGCCTGTCGATGAAGATCTTCGCCTGGGCACTCATCTGCATCATGTAAATCGGCGAGCCGAAAACAATAGCATTGGCCTGATCAATCGCATCATTAAGTTTCTGCATATCGTCCTTGATAACACAGCCCTGATCGCCTTGGTGGCAGCCCCAGCAACCCCGGCACGGTTTAATATCAAGATCGCTAAAATACCAGGCTTGCGTTTCGGCACCCTGTTCTTTCGCACCTTCGAGTATTTTATTTACTATCCAGGCGGTATTGCCTGTTTTCCGCGGACTTGCGATAATTCCGATAATGTTCATCTTTCTTCTTTCCTCCTTATGACGGCTTGTTCTGTAGCTGATGTATTGATTTTATAAATGTCAATTCATTACGATTTAATAAGTCTGACTCCCAGATCAAATGCTTTTTGCAAATCCTCGGCCGCTATTTTTTCGACACGATTAGCTTTTTCTTCTTTATCCGGCATCAGATACACGTACTTTGAATAATCGTCAAATAGAACAGTATTTGTTAACGTCAGCAGTTCACAACTACCCAATGTGCGGCCCATAATTCCCGCAAAATTAGTTAAGGTATCCTTAAACCCTCTCTCAACATAAATTTCATCATTAACATTCATGGTTGCAATCAAAGCGGTTTTAAAGTTTTTGGGTTTAGGGCCTGTAGACGTACCACCGTAATCAAGATATTGAAACAGCAATCTGTCTGTAAATGAACGCATTTGCCCTGATAGATTTCCATAATAAACAGGCGAACCGAGCACAATAACATCGGACTCCTCAATACGCCGGAGAAGCGGTTTAAGTTCATCATCTACCACACAGTGTCCATAAGCTTTACTATTCTTCAATTTACAAGCACAGCAACCGGTACAGCCCTTATAGTTTAAATCAAAGAGATTGATCAATTCAGTTTCCGCATCCACTGATTCTGCGCCAGCCATGACTTGGTGCAACATGGCTGAGGTATTGCCATGCTTTCTTGCACTACCACATAAAGCGATGAGTTTCATAATTATCCTCTTCTTTCTATCGTTTAGTTAAAAATAATTTTGTCAGTCAATCTTACATTTACCCGCTCGCCAGTCAGCCATGCATACAGCCGAACCTGCAGCAACAACCTCGCGAATGAATGGGCAGTATGCTGCCTTTCTTGGGTTGCTGCAATCATAACATCCCCGTTTAAACTGAATTTAAACTAAAGCAAAAAAGCACAGTCTCGCCATCCTCGGCGAAACTGTACTTTTTAATTCTCGTCTTATCAAAGTGGTAAGGTTACAGTAAAAGTTGTCCCTGCTCCTAAACTGCTCTCAACATGAATATGACCACGGTGCATATCAATGATCTTTTTAACAATGGAAAGTCCCAATCCGTTGCCCTGCTGAGATCGATTCCTGGCTTTATCCGCTTTGTAGAAGCGCTCAAATATATGAAGCCGGTCTTGTTCAGTCATGCCAATACCTGTATCGGAGATTCGGCAGACTGCATTTTCACCTTGCCGGTGCAACTCCACCCAAACAGTCCCACTCTCGGGAGTAAATTTGATACTATTATGGATGAGATTGATCCATACCTGGCTCATCAGGCTTTCGTCTGCTGTTATCTCCAACTGATCCAGGAATCCTTCCATTTCTATTTTTTTCTGCGTCCATTGGGGTTCGCAGGCCAGGATAATATTTTTTATCTGTTTATCCAAACGATAAGCGACAGGTGTAATCTCGCTGTTTTCCGCTTCGAGCGAAGCCAGTTTAAGCATATTGTCACTCAGCTCCGACAGCCGTATGCTTTCAGTTTCAATGATACTTAAAAAACGCAAACGATCCTCAGAACTTAATTGATTATTGCGCAGGGCCTGAGCAAAACCCCTGATGGAGGTCAAGGGCGATTGAATCTCATGGGACACGTTAGAAATGAAATCTTGCCGCATTTTCTCCAGCTGGTTTAGCTCCAATGCCATCTTATTTATGTTGTTAATCAGATCTTCAACCTCTTCAGTTGCATGAAAGCCTACGTGTACGCGGCTCGTAAAATCGCCGCGTGAAATTTTTTCAAGAGCCACTGTAATTGCGGCCATGGCTTGCTTGATTTGCGCTATATGTTTCATCTGGAATAAGCAAAAAAGCAGGATCGCCCCCAATAGGCCGAGCAGTGAGTTGATGATCTGAATAAATACAGGAGACAGGTTCTGTATGGCAACGGTAAATACATGGGAAGTTAAGAAAAAGGCCCCGCCAATACAGCCTACATATACTGCCAGCAACAGGACGGCCCGGAAAACAAATTTCAGAAGTTTTCCTTTATCCATGGTTTACACCTCCAAACGATAGCCAAGTCCCCGGATAGTCCTGATTTTAAAGTCACACTGTTCTTCCGGAAAACGTTCGCGCAACCGGTTAATATGGACGTCCAGCGTCCGTTCGTTTCCTTCAAAATCATAACCCCAAATATCCTCGATCAACTGCTCCCGGGAAATTGTCCGCCCCGGATAGCTGGCTAATTTGTATAGCAACTCGAATTCCTTGAGAGGAAGGGTTACATTCTCGCTGCCAACAGTTACTTCATAGGTTTTGCGGTTCATCGACAATTTTCCAATCTGAACGAGCTGGGATGCTACAATTTGATAGCGCTTCAATAATGCCTTGACTCTAGCCACCAACTCCAAAGGATCAAAAGGCTTAACCAGGTAATCATCCGTTCCGAGTTCGAACCCTTTAATTTTTTGACTTGTTTCTCCTTTAGCCGTTATCATAAGCAACGGAATATCATAACTCTCCCGCAGTTCGCGGCACAACTGCCAGCCGTCCATGTTGGGCATCATGATATCAAGAATAACCATATCCACTTTTACTGTTTCAAGCTTTGCCAGAGCTTCCACACCATCGGCAGCCTCATATACCGCAAAGCCTTCCTTGCTCAAAAACACTTTTATCAATTCTCTAATATGCAGGTCATCATCTACGATCAAAATGTTTCCCATCGTGCTTCCTCACTTTACTTATAACAGTTTCCCCAGGTAATATCCCATCTAGATCTATCTTATCAACATACACCATCTATTTAAACTGAATATAAACAATTATTCAACTCATAAAAAATGGGCCCCAGCTTAAGGGGCATGGAAAAACTAATATCCAACTCCAAAGGTTCTCTATTTCATTATTTATCCGGTTATATTCTACCCCATAAATATGGCAGCCAATTTATGCATAAATTATAATATTATGCGAAGCAGTCATCTTAATTGAACTAATAGATAGTTAGAATCTTGGGAGGTAGTAGTAGATGATACATTCTTTTTTGATGATAGGACAATCTAATATGGCAGGGCGTGGATATGTCCAAGATGTACCAATAATATGTAATGAACGCATTAAAATGTTGAGAAATGGACTCTGGCAAATAATGATAGAGCCTATTCATTGTGATAGACCCTTTACTGGAATAGGACCAGGGGCATCGTTTGCTTCCGCATGGTGCAATAAAAATGAAACTGAAGAAATTGGATTAATTCCTTGTGCAGAAGGCTCTAGCAGTTTAGATGATTGGACTGTTGGTGGAGTGTTGTTTGAAAATGCTGTATTTCAATCTGAATTGGCACAACGAACAAGTAAATTAGACGGAATTCTGTGGCACCAGGGAGAAAACGACTGTAATCCAGAAGGTGTCAATCATTACTATGAGAAATTTTTAGTTATAGTAGAAACTCTCCGCAGAAGATTAAATGTTCCTGATATTCCAGTGATTGTTGGTGGGTTAGGTGATTATTTAAATACTGGTAAATATGGGCGTTATTTTCGTGATTATTCTTTGATAAACAAAGTTCTGCTTGAATTTGCGAATACACAGGATAATTGTTATTTTATTACTGCTTCTGATTTGAAAGCAAATCCAGACAATATCCATTTCAACGCAAAATCACAAAGAATTTTTGGCCTTCGATATTTTGAAGCGTATGACAAAAGAATTAATATATTAGAACCAATGAAAGAGGAAATTTCAAAAATTAACGAATTGAATAACAAACCTTTGTCTAAAGCAGAAAAAACAGCATTAATAGGTAACGAATTTGGTAAAGGGAATATGTCTTTGGAGGAGTATGAGGAACAGTTATCTAAAGTAAATGATAAAGAATAGTATATTTACCATTTAAGTTAACCTGTTAACATTTCAATTCCATATGCAAGATAGGATAAGGTTTCCCTGCCCCATCAAATTCAGAACGGTTTATGACATAAAACCCCATATGCTTATAAAAACCAACAGCCTGATCATTCTGCTCATTAACATCTACCCGTTTCACCTTTTGTTGCTCTATCGCATAAATAAGCAACTCTTTTCCTATACCCTTGCCTCGCGATACAGGATTAATAAACAGCATTTCAAGGTTATCATCTGCTATACCCATAAAGCCAGTAATTTCAAGGTTACTATCTTTGTGACAAAATAAATTCACATGGTAGAAATATTCGTTCAAGATTAATGGCTTATAAAATTGAAAGTCTTCTTCTTTGAGGAAGTCATGCGTTGCCCGAACCGAGTTTTCCCAAATATTAATCAACGTTTCATAATCATTTATAGACGGTTGAACAATCATACTAAAATCCACTCCTTATTCAAAATACTCCCAGGGACGATTCTGCTGAGCCATTAGATATTTATCGAAATTATTCCGTAAAGTACGCAGTCGAGTAGAGGCGGAACTCACATTCCAGCCCCCCTCACGGAACCGGACTTGCCCTATTAAGGCATCCGGCTCTTCATAGCAGCATTTACTT
>NZ_FODY01000039.1 GCF_900110485.1 Propionispora vibrioides
GCGTTTTCGACTTTTCTGTAGGTCGTCCCTTGGGTAGCGGCGCCGCATGGCGAAGTTCCACCTCCTTGCGCAGACCGCACCAGCTTTGGATGGCATATCGACTGATTCCATATTGTCTGCTTAATTCGCGTATGCTAATCCCTCTACGATACCCCTGGACTACTATCTCTTTCATCTCCTGGCCATACCGTAACATCCCTTTTTTCCCTGACATGACAAAACCTCCAGTCGTAATTCTATCCTACGACTGGAGGCTTTTTCTTTCAATGTCCGTTTTTCCTGCTCCGGTTCATCAAAATCCATGCTTTTCTCTTTGTCAATTTTGTCTCTCTTGCATGAATCTGTAGGGAAAAGGAAAAGCTAAGGCAACCGGATAAATACATTTTGGTATGAGAGGGGACAAAAAAATGGGAATGCCAATTGGAATGATTACTTTGCTGGTTGTGGCAGTTCTGGTTTATTTCGGTTTGGCGCAGCGGATTCTGGATAGAATGCGCTTAACGGATAAACAGGCGCTGTGGTTTATTCTGGCGGTAATTGTAGGGAGCTTTGTTGATATTCCGCTGATGAGGGCGCCGGTGGCGCTTAGCGTCAATGTCGGTGGTGCATTACTGCCCTTTTTGCTGTCGGTCTGGTTGATTGCTAAAGCTGATGAAACCTCGGAAAAAATACGGGCTGTTGTATCGGCCGTGCTGGTTGCTTTCGCCGTATCACTCGGTTCCCGGTATTTGCCTTATGAGCCGGAAAATATGTTTCTAGACCCCAAGTTAATTTATGGAATTTCCGCTGGTCTGATCGCTTATCTGGCCGGGCGATCCCGCCGGAGTGCTTTTGCCGGCGGGGTATTGGGCATCATTCTAAGCGATATTGTCCATATGTTTACCTTGATGGGGTTGGGTGTCACGGGGACCACCAATATTGGTGGCGCCGGTGCTTTTGATGTGGTGATGATTGCCGGCTTTGTCGGTGTTATGGTGGCCGAACTGGTGGGTGAAACCAGAGAAAAATTGCAGGGCGGTCCTGTCCTGGGTCCTAATCGCCCGGAAGGCTTGTACGAGTTCAGTAAAGAGATTTTCTATAATCATAAAAAAGGCGCCGGAACGGAAAAGGGGAAACCGGCCGATACGGCAAAAAAAGAGGAAGAACGGGGTGACGACCATGAATAAGCGAATCCTGCTCATGCTTGGCGCGCTGTGTCTGGTGCTTTTTTTGCAAGGCACTGTCTACGCTCATTCCGATACTACCTATACCATTCATGACGAGCAAGGCGAAACCGTCTATATTACCGGCTGGAAGGTTAATGTGGGTGATCAGTTTCTGACAGAGAAAAATAAACGGTACGAAGTGGTTAGTATGGAAGGAAGTCAGGCTACGGCGCGGTTTTTGGGTGAAGTGAACATTACGGAGTACCTGCCTGACCAAGCCAAGCAGTCCTGGTTTGCCGGCATACTAAAGCCTTCAATTGCCTCTGCGCAGGATAATAAGGGGAAAGTCGCCATTTATCACACCCATTCGGATGAATCCTATGTACCTACCGACGGTACGGACAGCATTTATGGCAATGGCGGCATTTACAAAGTCGGTGATGCTTTTGCCAGTGCCTTGCAGGCAGACGGCATGGCAGTGGTCCATTCGGATGCCAGGCATGATCCTCATGACGACATGGCCTACGAGCGCTCGCGCCGTACGGCGGCTACCCTAATCAAGCAGGAGCAGCCTGATGCTATTTTTGATGTACACCGCGATTCAACGCCACCGGAAGTGTACAAAGCAAACATTAATGGCGAAGATGTAACCAAACTGCAATTGGTGGTAGGTAAATATGGTCCTACCGGCAAACAAATCGAAGACTACGCGCTGCAGCTCAAAGCTAATTCCGACCAAATGCATCCGGGTCTGATCAAAGGGATCTTTTTCGCCAAGGGTGGAGACTACAACCAGGATTTACATCCCCGCTCGATGCTGGTAGAAGTGGGTGCCCATACGAATGACCGCCCTTCGGCTGAACGGGGGATAGCCTTATTTGCCGATGTACTTCCCGCTGTTATCAATAAGGCCGGCGGCGGTGCGGCCCAGGGAGCACAACAGGGCTCGGAACAGCAGCAAGCCGGTGCGGCGGGATTTGGCTCGACGGCAGCCGGTCCTTCCGGTGCCACTAAGTCCATGGGCTGGATTATCGGTCTGCTGGTCGTGGGAGCCGCTGCCTTTCTCTTTCTCAGTACCGGCAGTATGAAAGAGGCAAAATCAAAGTTAAAGCAATTTACCAGTACGGAATTTGCCAATTTTTTGGCTCCCCGCAAAAAGCGCCAAGAGAAGCTCAACGAACCGGAGGAACAGAAAGAGAAAGACGAATAGCTTGGCGGCAGCCAATTGTAAAGAGTGACCGGATTTTATTCCTCACTCTTTCTTTATTTTGCAGGAAAACAGGCCGGAGTAACGGAATATTGTAATTAAGAGGTAAAAGATAAGTGCCACATAAGGGTATTTTTATTATGTGGTATTTCCTGCTGGGATGGAAACAGTAGCCAAGAAAGTAAAAATAGTATATAATGAACCGCGCTTGTCTGTCGTTCTGACTAGTGGTCTGTAAACTCTAAGGCTATAGGATCTCGCAAAAACACTATAGAATTAGGGCTTACAGACCATTAGGGCGCAGCCGGGTTATATAATCTGTTGTCTGATTGGAGATAGTATAGGTAAGCGAATAAATATGAGTAATATAGGGTGATATGATGAGTAAACCAATTGTAGCCATCGTGGGGCGTCCTAATGTTGGCAAATCCACGTTGTTTAACCGCATCGGCAAAAAGCGTGTATCCATTGTGGAGGATATGCCGGGGGTAACCCGTGACCGCATTTATATGGATGCCGAGTGGCTGGGGCATGAATTTACAATGATTGATACGGGCGGTATTGAGTTGGAGACCAATGACACCATGCTGAATGCCATACGCCATCAGGCAAAACTGGCGATTGACGAAGCTGATGTTATTTTATTTATTGTCGACGGTAAAACCGGAATGACCAACTCGGATGAGGAAGTGGCCAATATTCTCCGTAATACGCGCAAGCCGGTATTACTTGCCGTTAACAAAGTTGACACCATTAAGGATAATCACGACATCTATGAATTTTACAACTTGGGGCTGGGTGATCCCATTCCGGTATCGGCTGCCAATATCCTGAATCTGGGAGATTTACTGGATGCCGTTGTGGAGCAACTGCCGAAAGAAGGCGAAGCGGCGGAAGAGAGTGATGAAATCAAGGTGGCAGTCATTGGCCGGCCAAATGTTGGTAAATCCTCGCTGGTGAACGCCCTGATCGGAGAAGAAAGGGTCATTGTCAGTGATGTGGCCGGCACGACGCGGGATGCGATTGACACCCACTTCGTCACCGACGGCACGAAATTTGTCCTCATTGATACGGCAGGTATGCGCCGTAAGTCAAAGATTGAAATGCCGGTGGAGCGCTATAGCGTTATTCGTTCCTTGCGGGCTGTCGACCGGGCCGATGTGGTGCTGATGGTCATTGACGCCGTGGAGGGAGTTACCGAACAGGACAAAAAAATTGCCGGCTATGCCCATGAAGCCGGTAAAGCCAGTGTTATTGTGGTAAACAAATGGGATTTGTTGGAGAAGGATAGCAAAACCTCGCTGCGGTTTACTGAAAATATCAGAAGTGAACTGGGCTTCATGCAATATTCGCCTGTTTTGTTCACCTCGGCGCTCACCAAGCAGCGGGTGGGACGGTTGACCGAGCTAATCAAATTTGTTGCCGAACAACATAACATGCGGGTCAGCACCAGTATACTTAATCAGATCATCTCTGATGCCACAGCGATCAATCCACCGCCGGCTGCCCATGGCAAACGGCTGAAAATCTATTTTACCACGCAGCCCGATGTCAAACCGCCGACCTTTATTTTGTTTGTTAATGAGCCGGAGGCTATGCATTTTTCCTATTTGCGTTTTCTGGAAAACAAGTTGCGGGAGAGCTTTGGCTTTGAAGGAACTCCGTTGAAATTAGTCGTCCGGGGAAAAAAAGAGAAGGATGAATAAGCGGGGCAGGGTGAAGAGCAAATGGAATATACGATAGTACTCGTTTTGAGTTATATTATCGGGTCGATTCCCAATGGGCTGCTGATCGGCAAGCTCAAAGGAGTTGACTTAAGAGAGTACGGCAGCAAAAATATCGGCGCCACCAACGCCTACCGGGTTATGGGACCCTGGCCGGCATTCTGGGTGTTTCTTACCGATGCCTTAAAGGGGGTGGCCGGTGTCTTTCTTGGCAAGCTGCTGGTCGGATCACCGCTGTCCTTACTGGCTGGCGGCATTGCGGCCATGGCCGGGCACAACTGGTCGCTGTTTCTTGGTTTCAAGGGCGGACGCGGGGTGGCTACCGGCTTAGGGGTTATTGCCGTATTGGTGCCCAATGTGACCGTCATTGTGTTTTTCCTGTGGTCGGTCATTGTATTTACCACCAGGTATGTTTCGCTGGCTTCGGTGGTGGCCGCTCTTCTGGTTCCAGTCAGCATGTGGGTGCTGGGCGAAAATACGGAGTATTTCTATTTTGGTATTGTAGCGGCCGCTTTTGTGGTCATCCGTCACAAGGCCAATATCCAGCGGCTGTTGCAGGGCAATGAATTAAAAATTAAAGCAGGCAGCCATGCCGGGCCGCCGGAGAATAAAGAGAAAAAACAATAAGTGACAGGGTGAGAAGAGTATGGAGAAAGTTTCCATACTCTTTTTTTTGCGGAGTCATATTCTAAGTGGCATGTCATATATTTATTAGTGATTAATCAGGGACTGCTGCTATCCGTTCATTGTTTCATTATGAAACACGGTACTGATATAGCTTTTGTTTTGCGATGACGCTGTATTAAGGGAGGGATTGGAGAAGCTTATCATGCGACTGCAACAAAATACATATAAGTAGTCATGGGGAGGGAGATAAGGGAGATGGAAAAATTCGACTTGTTCCGCGATATTGCCGAACGTACCGGCGGCGATATCTATATTGGCGTGGTAGGCCCGGTACGTACCGGAAAATCAACTTTTATCAAACGTTTTATGGAAAATATGGTGCTGCCTAATATTACAGATCCTTATGAGAAAGAACGGGCCAAGGATGAACTGCCACAAAGCGCCGGCGGCAAAACCATCATGACCACGGAGCCGAAGTTTATCCCCAACGAAGCGGTTGAAATCAATGTGAATGAAAATGTCAGTGTTCACGTGCGTCTGGTGGATTGTGTGGGCTATACCGTGGAAGGCGCCCTGGGCTACGAAGAGGATGACGGACCACGGATGGTTTTAACTCCCTGGTTTGAAAACGAAATACCCTTTCAGGAAGCGGCTGAAATCGGCACACGGAAAGTCATTGCCGAGCATTCCACCATCGGATTGGTAGTCACCACCGACGGCAGTGTCACTGAGTTACCGCGGGATAAATATATTGCCGCCGAAGAGCGGGTGGTCAATGAACTGAAGGAACTGGAAAAGCCGTTTTTGGTCATTTTAAATACTAATAAACCGACGGCCAAAGAAACACGTGAACTAGTAGCAAAACTGGAAACCAGCTATGATGTTCCGGTCATTCCCATCGACTGCGCCCAGTTGAATCAGGATGATGTGTATGCCGTGCTGCAGGAAGTTTTATACGAATTCCCCGTCAAGGAAGTCAATATATCGCTGCCTAAATGGATTGAGGAGTTGCTGGAAGATCATTGGCTCCGCGAGAAATTTACCACTGCTGTGGAGGAAGTCATTCAATATGTGAAGCGACTCCGGGATATTGACCGGGCGATTGACGATTTGTCGGGCTATGATTTTATCGCGGACGTTATTTTGCACGATATGGATTTGGGCAACGGCATTGCTGTTATCGAAATTACGGCACGGGGGGATCTTTTTTATCAGGTGCTGGAGGAACTTACCGGCTTTACCATTTCGGGGGAACATCATTTGTTGCGCCTGATGCAGGACCTTGCCGTGGCCAAACGGGAGTATGACAAAATGGCCGGCGCACTGGAGCAGGTGCGTGAGACCGGCTATGGTATTGTACCGCCGCAAATTGAAGAAATGATTCTGGAAGAGCCGGAAATCATCCGGACCGGCAACCGGTTTGGTGTGCGCCTCAAAGCTTCGGCTCCTTCGCTGCATATTATTAGGACCGATATTCAAGCCGAGATTTCTCCCATCATCGGTACGGAAAAACAAAGTGAGGAATTGATTCAATACTTAATGCGCGAGTTTGAAGGCGAACCGGAAAAAATCTGGCGCACTAATTTGTTTGGCAAATCGCTTAACTCTCTGGTTAGAGAAAGCATTCAAAACAAACTGTCAGGCATGCCTGAATCGGCACAGGTCAAGCTCAGAGATACGCTGCAGCGGGTCGTGAACGAAGGCAGTGGCGGTTTAATATGCATTATTTTTTAATAAACCAAGTCAGTCTGTTATGGACTGACGATTTTTTTTATTTGTACTTGTAAAATAGGGGTAAAAGATGATATAATGTCTACCATCAAAAGATATTTATCCTTTTCTGAAATACTGGGAGGCGAAAGAGTGGCAGGACAAAAATCGGGCTTTTTCTTAGTCCGCGAAGAGATTTTACCAGAGGCAATAAAAAAGACGATCAAAGTAAAGGATTTGCTCAAACGCGGCGAAGCGCGCACCATAAATGAAGCAGTGGAGAAGATGGAGCTGAGCCGGAGCGCGTACTATAAGTACAAGGATTATGTATTTCCCTTTTATGAAGCCAGCCGGGAAAAGATTGTCACCCTGGCTCTGCTATTGGAGCATAAGCAGGGCGTGTTGTCGCGCGTGCTGAACACGATCGCCGGCGATCATGGCAGTGTGTTGACCATTAATCAGGGCATACCGCTGCAGGGGGTGGCCAATGCCACCATATCGCTGGAAACAGCCGATCTGTCGATTGATTTGGAGGCTTTATTGGACAAATTACGGATGGTTGAGGGTGTGAAGCGATTAGAAGTGCTTGGGCAAGAGTAGAGGGGAGAATGGCAGTATGAGGAAGGCAATTCATGTAGGTCTATTGGGATTAGGTACTGTCGGTACTGGCGTTGTAAAAATTCTTGCTAACAATGCAAATAGTATTGCCCAAAAAGTCGGTGCGGATATTCAGATAAAAAAAATCATGGTCCGTAATCCGGACAAATCCCGCAGCGTTGCTGTGGATGAGCTGATTACCACTAGGCTAGAGGATATTATCGATAACCCCGACATTGATATTGTGGTGGAAGTGATGGGCGGCGAGACGCCAGCCAAAGATTATATGCTGAAAGCGCTGCAAGCCGGTAAGCATGTGGTGACCGCCAATAAGGATGTCATGGCCCGCTATGGCCGTGAACTGTTTACCGCCGCAGAAGAGAATAAGCTGGATTTAATGTTTGAAGCCAGTGTGGGCGGTGGTATTCCGATTATTCGCCCGTTGAAGCAATGCCTGGCCGGCAATAAAATCAGTGAAGTAATGGGAATTGTCAACGGGACAACCAACTATATGCTGACTAAAATGACCAACGAGGGGCTGGACTTTGAAGAAGTTCTGGCCGAGGCCCAGGCCAAAGGCTATGCCGAGTCCGATCCGACAGCTGATGTGGGAGGTCTTGACGCAGCCCGGAAAATTGCCATTTTAGCATCCATTGCCTTCGGTGCTAGAGTTTCCGTGGATGATGTCTCGGTGGAGGGGATTACATCCCTATCCAAGGCCGACATCGGCTATGCCAGTGAATTGGGTTATGTTATTAAGCTGTTGGGGATTGCCAAAGAGGACGAAAAAGGAATTGATGTGCGGGTGCATCCGGCTTTTGTTGCGAAAAATCATCCACTGGCCGCCGTGCAGGATGTGTTTAACGCCATCTTTGTTAAGGGTGATGCGGTAGGCGAGGCGATGTTTTATGGACGTGGTGCCGGCGAAATGCCGACCGCCAGCGCGGTGGTAGCCGATATTATCGATGTGGCCCGAGATATCCAGCACGGTGTCAGTAGCCGAATTCTCTGCACTTGCTTTGATCAGAAGCCGATCTGCCCGGTGGAAAAGACGGAATCTCAATATTATGTCAGACTGCTGGTTGAAGATAAACCGGGGGTATTCGCGGCCATTGCCGGCGCGTTTGCCGCTGAATTGGTCAGCTTAAACTCGGTTATTCAAAAACGTAAAGTCAATTGCTGCGCAGAAGTCGTATTGATTACCAACCGGGTGCCCGACGCCAATTTGCGATCTGCCATAGGTATTATCAAAAGCATGTCGGTGGTCAATCAAATTCGCAGTGTCATCCGGGTAGAAACTGAAACCATCGGATGAGTACTAGTGGCCCGAAATTGGGAGGATATATGCTAAAAACTGTCAAAGTGCGTGTTCCCGGTACAACGGCCAATTGCGGACCGGGCTTTGATTCGGTCGGAATTGCCTGTACCATTTATAATAGTTTGGAGCTTTCTGTCAGTGAAGCGAGCGGTTTAACCATCGAAGTGTCCGGTGAAGGTGCAGGCGCGATACCGCACAGCGAAAAGAATATCGTTTGGCAGGCGGCTAGAGCCGTATTTACCAAAGTAGGCTTTGTCTATGGCGGGATCAGAATTCGAATGGATAATGCGATCCCCCTGGCTCGGGGCTTGGGCAGCAGTGCCGCGGCCATTGTCGGCGGCCTGGTGGCTGCCAACTCCATCAGTGGCAATCAGTTGACCAGACAGCAACTGTTTGAGCTGGCGACGGAAATGGAAGGGCATCCGGATAATGTGGCGCCGGCTTTATTCGGCGGCATTACCTTAAGCACGGTGGCCGCTGGCAGTGAAGGCGCCTCACAGGCCCATCACCTGCGTTTTTTACCGCCGGCACCGCTATCGATGATCGTGGCTGTCCCGGACTTTACCCTTTCCACCAGAGCGTCCCGTCAGGTGTTGCCGCAAACGGTTTCCCTGCAGGATGCGGTATTTAACGTCGGTCGGACGGCCATCCTGATAGGAGCTTTATGTAAAGGCGAGTTTCAACATTTGCAATATGCGCTGGAAGACAAACTGCATCAGCCTTATCGCCAGAAGCTGGTTCCGGGCATGCCGGAGGTCTTTCAGGCGGCCCTGGCTAACGGAGCGCTAGGTGCGGCTATCAGCGGCGCCGGCCCTTGCCTAATTGCCTTTGCCGTCAGCAGGGAAACAGCGATTGGTGATGCCATGGTGGCGGCTTTTGGGCGCCATCAGATAAAAGCCGGTTATCATGTACTGTCAATTGATCCGGACGGAGCAAAAATAATTAATTAATTAATTATCAAAAGCTTGTTGACATAGGATGATATAACAGGTATAATATTCTTTGTCAGTCGGGGCGTAGCTCAGTTTGGTAGAGCGCTATCTTGGGGTGGTAGAGGCCGTGGGTTCAAGTCCCGCCGCTCCGACCAGTAATTTTAATATTGTAAACCACCTAGGGAATCTGTTTTGTACAAGTAACTTTAATAAGATTGTAAAAGGCCGTCATTTATTTGACGGTCTTTCCTGTTTTACTAGAAGTGCTACATATTTCTGTTGGTATTAAAACAAAATTATATTCTATTTTAAAGAAGGGTTTCTTATGTCGATAACCAAGCGGTATGAATTGTTCATTTGCGGTCTGTTCTTTGTGTCTTTGGGCATTTCCTGTATTATTAAAAGCATGCTTGGCACCGCGCCCATTTCCAGCGCTCCTTATATTTTAAGTTTGCGCTATCCTGTTTCGCTGGGGGCATTTACCTTTATCATTAATATGGTGTTTTTGCTTGGGCAAATAATCATTTTGCGTCGCCAATTTCCCTATATTCAACTGCTGCAAATTCCCATGACCGGCCTGTTTGGCTGTTTTATTGATTTTACGATGTTCCTGCTTAGCAATGTGGCTCCGGCCATGTACCTTGGGCAAATGATTACTTTATTGCTGGGAATTTGTAGTATGGCATTCGGTATCGCTTTGGAGATTATCGGTAATGTTGTTATTTTGCCAGGTGAGGGAATTGTTAAGACTATTGCTACACATTGGAATTTTGAATTTGGCTACACCAAGACCTGTTTTGACACCAGTATCGTTCTTTTGGCCGGTTTATTATCCTGGCTTTACTTTGGTGAGCTGCGGGGCATTCGTGAGGGTACGCTGCTTTCAGCGCTGCTTACCGGTTTTGTTGTAAGATTTTTTTTAAACCATGTAAGCTACGCAAATCAAAATGATGGTAGGTTAGGGGAAAATGGTCAATAAGAAGACAGCGAACGGTTTCTTTTACCGGGAGTTTTTGGATAGTGCAGAAAGTAGAGTCATTGATCAGACAAATAGTAAAGGTGCTGCCGACGTCTTGCTAGACGCTGGCAGCACCTTTATATTTGCTTATTTTGTCAAATGGAACGGGATGGTGGTTACGATGACGTTTTCCTTTAAGATGAGCAAGGTCCGTAAAATCCAGCCTGTCTGATTGTGGAGGAGGCGGTGCCACCATTTACGGGTTTCAAATTCCGGTATGAGCACAGTGATATAATCGTTGGGACCCTTTTTCTCCGCCAGTTCGCTCACGTAGTCGATTAACGGCTGGATGACTAAGCGATAGGGAGAATATAACGTTATCAGTTGTACCCCGGGATTCCAGTTATGCCATTTTTCCTGAATCTTTTGTCCTGTTTCTTCGTCGGTGGCAATATGAAGAGCAATCACCTCTTCACTGATAGATTTGGCATATTTTAAGGTATGGGCCACTACGCTGGTCGGACTGGCAATTGGCACAATAACAATATTTTTCCCCGGGAATATCTTGGCCGCTATGGCGGGATTTAGTTCTTCCATCGGCAGATGAAGCTGATCGGCCATGTCATCATAATGCTTGCGGATTTTTTTAAACATGGTGATCATTAATGGAATAAAGATCAGGACAATCCAGGCGCCGTAAAAGAACTTGGTTATACCGATAATTAAAACAACAATGCCGGTCACAACTGCGCCGATCGCGTTAATGCCGGCCCGGGGCAGCCAATAATGGCCGCCTTCCCGTTTCCAGTGGACCACCATGCCGGTTTGGGCGATGGTGAAGGAAATAAATACTCCGATGGCATATAACGAAATCAAATGCTCCGTATTGCCGTTAAAGGCAACAATCAGAATGCCGGCCACAACACTGAGCAGGATGATGCCGTTGGAAAAGTTTAGCCGTTCACCTCTTGCTCCCAGATAACGGGGCATATAGCCGTCGCGGGCAAGGATGGAAAGCAGCGGCGGCAGGCCGTTAAACGAAGTGTTAGCAGCCAGATACAGTACGCCCATCGTGGTGAATTGAATGTAATAATAAAGCCAGTTGCGCCCGAAGATATCTTCGGCAACTTGGGAGAGCGCCGTTACGCCGTCCTGGGGTAAAATGTGAAAATGCATGATCAAAAAGGAAATGCCAATGAACATAAAGCCCAAAATGCCCGACATCCACATCGTAGTGATGGTAGCGTTGCGGGGCGCAGGGGCTTTGAACATGGGAACCCCGTTGGAAATGGCTTCTACCCCGGTCATGGAGCTGCAGCCGTTGGCAAAGGCCCGCAGGATTAAAAAGGACATGGTCCAATCCCACTGTTTGGATAAGGATTCGACCGGTATGACCGGCGCCTGCTGGGTCAGGGCCTGATAAAAGCCTGTAAGCAACAGGGCAAATATGCCGAAGACGAAGCAGTAAGTCGGAAAGACAAAGGTTGTGGAAGACTCACGGATACCGCGTAAATTAATAAGCATTAAAATACCAAATAGAATGACGAGATCGATGGGGACTTCGTAAGGCAGCAGCTCGGGAAACGCTGACATCAGCGCTGCGGTGCCGGCGGAAACGCTTACGGCCACGGTAAGGGTGTAATCGGCAAACAGTGCAGCGGCAGCAGTCAGAGCGGGGAATTCGCCCAGATTGTGGATAGCTACCGAATAGGAGCCGCCGCCACCGGGGTTGGCTTTGCCGACCTGGACATAAGAAATAGTTACAATAAACAGCAGCACCAAAATGGCCAGAGCGACAGGCCCCAGATAACCGTAGGCCATGACTTGAGATGCGGCCAGAATGATCATGATCTGTTCCGGACCGTAGGCCACTGAGGAAAGCGCGTCTGAAGAAAAAATAGCTAAAGCTTTCAGCTTGGAAAGCTTTTCATGGGCCATTTCTTGATTGTGCAGCGGCTTGCCGATCAGCAGACGCCTGAGCAATCGCATCATAGGATAGATCTACCTCCAAATTCTAGTATGTACGTAATGAGATAAAATACTATAAAAACAAAAAGAAGACCTACAAGCGGTCTCGTGCCCTTGTTTTAGCTTTGCGAAGGCAGATGGCGGTGGAATGACAAGGAAACATTCCATGCCTAGGCAGGATTCCCTCCTGAAACGTAACCCCTTCGCAATGAAATTGGCTCATCTCATAAGATCAATTATAGCGGATTGGCGCAATAAAGAAAGTTCTGTTTAATGTCATTAGACTGAATGGCATGCTTTGGCAAGATTAATTTTGATAAGGTTATCCGCTTTCTTGATCTTTTGTCAGTTTTCGCTGGTTTTTGAGGAATTATACCACTATAGTGGTCTGTTTACTCTGAAATTACAATGACTTCGCGGGACTTTTTCCACATGCTTCATTGCCGTCAGCTTATCTATGTCCGAAAGGCACGTCTCCTCCGACTCGCCTTTTCGATAAAATTCCTGCGATTATTTTGCGCTTTCAAAGTAGACAGACCACTAGAAGGTATTGTTTTAGGTGCTGTTTTGTTTTATAACGCGGCAATTTGCCTTGCAGCCGTAAAAAAGAGTGCGGCGAGCAGTCAAGACCGCTCACCGGAATTAACGGGGCTTGCAAGTGTTAGGCGGACAGGGGCGCGGCGGACAAGGCCGTGGGAAACACATTTGCGGATTGCAGGGACGGGGCGGACAAGGCCGCGGAAAGCAAGGCCGCGGCGGACAGAGGCGTGGGAGACAAAATTGCGGATTGCAAGGGCGGGGACGGCAGGGCAGCGGAAAACAAGGCCGCGGGGGGCAAGGACGGGGAAGGCAAGGCGTACTGGTGGGAAAACAGCCAATAAGACGTTCATCCGCTGAGAAACTGTCATCCGACGTTTCATCGGTATCATTATTATTATCATAAGGAGTATCCCAAGTTGTCTCACTGTCGAAGACCTGATCCCTGCCGGTGTCTTCCGGGTCACTAAGCTCATCGCGGTCAATCGATGGTGTTTCCGTGTCCCAATCTATCAGTTCAGGGTAAGCCCATTTTGGCCGTTTGTAATTATTTTTTTCATTGTCAGACACAGCTATCGCTCCTCCTTATCAGGTTGTGAGTCATCCTGTTGTCTTTCTATTGCTATTATATGGTATGCCGGAAAGCGCCGGGCTGTGAAAAGAAAATGGCAGCTTATGTTGACAAATATATCGTCCGGTGGTAAGATAACTGATATTTCCAGCAGCGGAATAGTGCTGCTGGCTGCAGTATGTGATCAGGTCCCATGCTATATAATTATCCTCAGTAGTTGTTACTGCTGAGGCTTAGTGCGTATATTGTCTTTATTATCTAATTGTGATATGATAAGATGAATAGCGTGCTAAGTTTGGATTGATACTAAATTTGGCAATACTAATCTTACTAGACGGCAATGTCCGAAAACTACATAGGGAGGATCAATATATAATGAAAGTGAACGCAGAAAAAATAGACAAACATAAGGTCGTTTTAGAAATGGAGATACCGCAACCAGAGGTATCAAAAGCCCTGGATAAGGCGTATCATAAATTAGCGAATCAAGTGAACATCCCCGGCTTCCGTAAAGGCAAAGTGCCGCGCAGTATTTTGGAAAAACGCATCGGCAAAGAAGCTTTATTGGATGAAGCCTTTGAAATCGTGGCTCCCCGCTTCTATGCCCAGGCGCTTCAAGAGCAGGGCATTGAGCCGGTAGGCCGCCCGCAAATCGACGTGGTTACGCTGCAGGAAGATCAACCGTTAGTGTTTAAAGCTACCGTGATTGCCAAACCGGAAGTGGTGCTTGGTGAATACAAGGGCTTAAAAGTAGAGCAGCCGGCAGCCGAGGTTTCGGAAGAACAGATTAGCAACCATTTGGAATCGCTGCGCAGCCGTCATGCCAGAATGGTAGTGGCTGAAGGTGCGGAACTGCAAAATGGCGACTTTGCTATTATTGATTTTGAAGGTTTTGTGGACGGAGCTCCGTTTAACGGCGGCGCAGGCAAGGCCTATCCGTTGGAAATCGGCTCAGGCAGCTTTATTCCCGGCTTTGAAGAGCAACTGATCGGCGCGAAAGCCGGCGAAGAACGGGATGTAAATGTCAGCTTCCCGGAAGATTATCATGTGGCCGAACTGGCAGGTAAACCAGCTTTGTTCAAGGTTACCGTGCAGGACGTAAAACGGAAAGAATTGCCGGAATTGGACGATGAGTTCGTAAAAGACGTAAGTGAATTTGAAAATATAGAGGAATTAAAGGCTGATATCAAGAATAAGTTAGAGAAGGCTGCGCAGGAAAAAGCCGAAAGCGATTTTAAAAATGCGGCTGTGAAGCAGGCGGTAGAGGCTGTAACTGTCGATATTCCGGACATTATGGTTGAGGACCGCATTGATCATATGATCGAGGATCTGAACGTAAATTTACAAAATCGCGGCATGCAGCTTGATAAATATTTGGAATATGTAAAAATGGATATGGATACGCTAAGGCAGAACTACCGTGAATCGGCTGCCATTAATGTGAAGACCGACTTGATGTTGGAAGCCATCGCCAAAGAAGAAAAACTGGACGTTACCGCAGAAGATATGCAGGTTGAAGTCGCTTTGCTGGCTGAAACGTATCAGGCAAAAGCCGCTGATGTGGCTAAAATTATTCGCGAACAGGGTAGAATGGACGCTCTGGCCGGTTCCATCGTGCGTAAAAAGGCGGCTAATATTATTATCGACAGTGCGGTAAAAGCGTAGTTTAAGCTAGAGCACGCGCACCAAAACCGGAATTTGATTCCGCCAGATACTCTGTCTTGAATCGAGGTGTTAGTTATGAGTTTCGTTCCAATTGTTGTTGAACAGTCTAATCGTGGTGAACGAGCCTACGATATTTATTCCAGACTGTTGAAAGACCGTATTATTTTTCTGGGCGGTCCGATTGACGACCAAGTTGCCAATTTGATTATTGCTCAGCTATTGTTTTTGGAATCGGAAGATCCGGATAAAGATATTCATCTGTACATCAACAGCCCCGGCGGTGTGGTTACAGCCGGCCTGGCTATTTATGACACCATGCAGTATATTAAACCGGATGTTTCCACTATTTGTTTAGGCTCGGCCGCCAGCATGGGAGCGTTGCTCCTAAGTGCCGGTGCGAAAGGAAAGCGGTTTGCGCTGCCTTACGCCCGCATTATGATTCATCAGCCCCTGGGCGGTGCGCAAGGTCAGGCTACCGATATTGAAATTCACGCCCGTGAAATTTTGCGTTTACGGGAAACCCTGAATGGGATACTGGTGCACCATACTGGCCAGCCGTTAGAAAAGATTGGGCAGGATACTGAGCGTGATTTCTTTATGTCCAGTGAACAGGCAAAAGCTTATGGCCTCATTGATTCTGTCATTACAAGGGAGGCCCGGCATAAGTAGGGCCCAATTAGAGAGGTGATAGAATGTTAAAATTTGGGGATGACAAGAGTCAGTTGAAGTGCTCCTTCTGCGGGAAACTGCAGGAACAAGTTAAAAAGTTGGTAGCCGGACCCGGAGTATATATTTGTGATGAGTGCATTGAACTGTGCAATGAGATTATTGAGGAAGAGCTGAGTGATGACGTAGAGCTGGAACTGCGTGATATTCCTAAGCCTAAACAGATAAAGGATATTCTTGACCAGTATGTCATAGGGCAGGATGACGCTAAGAAGTCTCTGTCTGTGGCTGTATACAATCACTATAAACGGGTCAACCTGGGTTCAAAGATGGATGATGTGGAACTGCAAAAATCCAACATCGTTATGCTGGGACCTACCGGCAGCGGGAAGACTTTACTGGCTCAGACGCTGGCTAAAATATTGAACGTACCCTTTGCTATTGCCGATGCTACTTCCCTGACGGAAGCCGGATATGTGGGGGAGGATGTGGAAAACATTCTTTTGAAACTTATCCAGGCGGCCGATTATGATGTGGAAAAGGCCGAAAAAGGGATCGTTTATATTGATGAGATTGATAAAATTGCCCGCAAATCCGAAAATCCTTCTATTACCCGCGATGTTTCAGGCGAGGGCGTACAACAGGCATTGCTGAAAATTCTGGAAGGCACGGTAGCGAGCGTACCGCCGCAAGGCGGACGTAAACATCCGCATCAGGAGTTTATTCAGATTGATACTACGAATATTCTCTTTATCTGCGGCGGTGCCTTTGACGGTATTGATAAAATCATCAGTTCCCGTACCGGTAAAAAGACAATGGGTTTCGGTGCGGAAGTCACCAGTAAGGACAAGAAAAAATTCGGTGAAGTTCTGCGCAGCATCCTGCCGGAGGATTTACTGCGGTTTGGCTTGATTCCTGAATTCGTAGGGCGTCTGCCGGTTATTGTCACCTTGGACGCACTGGATGAGGAAGCCTTGATCCGGATATTGCTGGAACCCAAGAATGCGCTGGTAAAACAATACCAGAAATTCCTGGAAATGGACAATGTGCAACTGGAATTCAAGGAAGATGCGTTGCGCTCCATCGCGGCGGAAGCCTTGAAACGAAACACAGGCGCTCGCGGGCTGCGGGCCATTATTGAAGGAATTATGCGCAATGTCATGTATGAAGTGCCATCGCGTACCGATATTACCAAATGCACGGTTACCAAGGAAGTGGTCCTGAACAAGGAAGAACCGATTTTGGTGACCAGCGAACGTAAAAACAAGAAGAAAGAAGAGTCCGCTTAAGAGGAGAGATCATCTCCTCTTTTTTGTTGTCAACCTAGTGTCTCATCCAGCGAGAATTTGTAGTAGATCACCGGCCCTTTTGCCGCCAAGCTTCGCTTAAGTCGGCGCGCATATCTTCGATATGCGCGCCTCCTCCGTCAAAGCCTGACAGCAAAAAGTTTCGGTGTTTATGCTACATTTTTCCGCTGCATGAGACACTAATTTTTCCCGGATAAAATCATGTGGTCTGCCTATACTAAAAGCATGAAAAAAGCTGTGGAGGGAGGTTGACGTTTAGTGGACTATGCAGTAAATCTGATTACAGTTATTCAGTTTTTTTTCGCAATGGTCATTGGGATGTATTTCTGGAATCTCTTGAAATCGCAGCAAGGAAGCCGTGTGGCCGTGGAGCGGGAGTCCAAAAAAGAAGTAGAGAAACTGCAGCGTATGCGGGAAATATCGCTGACAGAACCGCTGGCTGAAAAGACCCGTCCGTCTACCTTTGCAGAAATTGTCGGTCAGGAGGAGGGGTTGAAGGCGCTTAGAGCGGCACTTTGCGGACCTAATCCACAGCATGTGCTGATTTACGGACCTCCCGGTGTCGGTAAAACCGCGGCGGCAAGGCTGATTCTGGAGGAAGCAAAGCGGAATCCGTTTTCCCCTTTTGCCCAGAGCGCCAAATTCATTGAACTGGATGCCACAACCGCCCGGTTTGATGAACGGGGCATTGCCGATCCGCTGATCGGAACAGTGCATGATCCGATCTATCAAGGCGCGGGATCGATGGGAGTGGCGGGCATACCTCAGCCTAAAGCCGGTGCCGTGACTAAGGCCCATGGTGGCGTCTTGTTTATTGATGAAATTGGCGAATTGCATCAGATTCAGATGAACAAACTGCTCAAGGTGCTGGAAGATCGGAAAGTCTTGTTTGAAAGTTCCTATTATAACAGCGAAGATACCAATATCCCTTCTTATATTCATGATATCTTCCAAAATGGGCTGCCGGCCGATTTCCGGCTGGTGGGAGCTACGACCAGGACGGCACAGGATATTCCACCGGCGATTCGTTCCCGTTGTGTTGAAATTTTTTTCCGGCCGCTGTTCGCCAATGAAATCAGCTTGATTGCAGCCAATGCAGCAAAGAAAGTTGGCTTCCCGCTGGAGGAGAAAGCTGTCGAGGTTATCAAAAACTATGCCATGAATGGCCGGGATGCCGTCAATATTGTGCAGATTGCGGCAGGGGTGGCCTTAAACGAGGGAAATAAGGCGATAACAACGGCTAATGTGGAGTGGGTCATCAACTTTGGTCAGTATAATCCGCGACCGGAGCGTAAGATTCCAACGGAACCGCAAATTGGTTATGTCAATGGCTTGGCCGTTTACGGCGCCAATATCGGTACGATTATGGAACTGGAGGTTTCGGCCGTACCGAATGCTTACAGTACAGGGAAAGTTACCATAACAGGTGTGGTTGATGAAGAAGAGTTTGGGACTCCCGGCAGAACCATGCGCCGGAAGAGTATGGCGAAGGGTTCGATGGATAATGTAATGACCGTATTGGCGAATAAATATCATATTGATTTTGCCAAATATGATGTGCACATAAATTTTCTCGGCGGGGTGCCCGTCGACGGACCTTCGGCCGGTGTAACCGTTGCTACGGCAATTTATTCGGCAATTTATGAGATTCCGGTCAATAATACCATTGCCATGACCGGCGAGGTATCTATCCGGGGCTATGTAAAACCGGTCGGCGGGGTAAGTGCCAAAATTGCCGCCGCCAAGCAGGCCGGTGCCAGCCGTGTACTTATTCCCCGCGAGAACTGGCAGGAATTGTTTAAGGAAATTGATCTGGAGGTTATCCCCATCAATACCATTGATGAGGCGCTGGAGTATGCCTTGCTGAAAAAGACACAGGCCACAGCGGAAGAGGTGGTTTCGCCGCAGCCCGAGTTGCTGTCGGCGGCAAGCATAGTGTAGCAGAAAAGCCTGGAACCCGTTAGACCGGGAACCAGGTTTTATATTCGTCTCCGGACAGAGTCAGGCCGCTTCCTGCAATAAAAAGACAGCAAAGAACTAGGGCTTGGATGGAAGAGGTTCCCTAATATTTTTTTGCAGAGAGAGGATTTTTAGCAGAGGCACGAGAATATTTATAAATCTGGAAGCGGAAAATAACCCTGCGAGAAATACGTACATTACTATACCACCATTTTTTATAAGCAAAGCACATAGGTTTGAGGAGGCGAATGACATGGCAAAGAACAGACGTACAATTCCGCTATTGCCGCTACGAGGTATTCTGGTTTTTCCCTATATGATCATCCATTTGGACGTAGGCCGGGAAAAATCAATCAGTGCTTTGGAAGAGGCAATGGTACATGACCGCTTAATTATGCTCGCTACTCAACGGGATGCTCAGGATGACAAACCGGAAGCCGAGGATATTTTCAGCATTGGCACGGTTGCCGAAGTAAAACAACTGTTAAAGCTTCCCGGTGGTACAATCCGCGTATTGGTGGAGGGTCTTCACCGGGCTGAGATTATAGAATATACCGAACAGGAACCCTTTTATCAGGTGGAAATTGATGAGTTTGACGAAGAGGATGTAAAGACGCCGGAAGTCGAAGCGCTGACCCGGACGGTAGTTCACCAGTTTGAACAGTGGGTTAAATTAAGCAAAAAGATTCCGCCGGAAACGTTGGTTTCGGTCGTAGTTGTGGAAGAACCGGGCCGGCTGGCCGATTTGATTGCCAGTCACCTGTCTTTAAAGATTGAAGATAAGCAAGCCTTGCTGGATGCCATCGGCGTAGCCGAACGGCTGGAGAGATTGTGCGAAATACTGGGACGGGAAATGGAGATTCTCGAACTAGAGAAGAAGATTAATGTCCGGGTTCGTAAGCAAATGGAAAAAACACAAAAAGAATATTATCTCCGGGAGCAGTTAAAAGCCATTCAAAAGGAATTGGGCGATAAGGATGACCGGACGGCTGAAGTCGATGAGTACCGTCAGCGTTTGACCGAGAAGGAATTCCCGGAAGATGTGACAGAGAAAATCAATAAGGAAATTGAACGCTTGGAAAAAATGCCTCCTATGGTGGCGGAAAGCGCCGTTATCCGTACCTATCTTGATTGGCTGCTCAGTTTGCCATGGCTGGATAGAACAGAGGACCGGCTGGATATTTCCCTGGCTGAGCAAACCTTGGACAATGACCATTATGGTCTGGAAAAGGTAAAAGAGCGTATCTTGGAGTATTTATCGGTACGCAAACTGACTGAGACGATGAAAGGACCTATTTTATGTCTCGTTGGACCGCCCGGTGTAGGGAAAACTTCGCTGGCCCGTTCCATTGCCCGTTCGATGGAACGCAAGTTTGTCCGCATATCGCTGGGCGGTGTACGGGATGAAGCCGAAATCCGGGGCCATCGCCGTACCTATGTAGGGGCGCTGCCGGGCCGAATCCTTCAGGGTATCCGGACGGCAGGTTCGCAGAATCCGGTATTTTTGCTTGATGAAATTGATAAAATGAGCGCTGATTTCCGGGGCGACCCTTCGGCGGCCTTGCTGGAGGTACTTGACCCGGAACAGAATAATACCTTCAGCGATCACTATATTGAGCTGCCCTTTGACCTTTCCAAGGTATTGTGGGTGGTTACGGCTAATGTCATGCACAACATTCCGCGACCGTTACTCGATCGTATGGAAGTAATCAGCATTGCCGGTTACACGGAAGAGGAAAAAATCGAGATTGCCAAGCGCTATTTGGTTCCCAAACAAATCCGCGACCATGGTCTGACGGAAAAACAAATCGTTTTCTCGGAAGGAACACTGCAAAAGGTGATCCGGGATTATACCAGGGAAGCCGGTGTGCGTAATCTTGAACGGAATATTGCTAATTTGTGCCGCAAGTCGGCCCGCAAAATTGTGCAAAACGATCGTTCGGCGATTAAGATCACGGCACAAAATCTTCATACTTTCCTGGGAGCGCCCAAATACCGTCACAGCCAGGTGGAAACCAGCCATCAGGTCGGTGTAGCTACCGGCATGGCCTGGACGGAAGTGGGCGGCGATATTTTGGGCACAGAAGTTTCGATTATGAAAGGTAAAGGCAAATTGACCCTTACCGGGCAATTGGGCGAGGTCATGCGCGAATCGGCGCAAGCCGGCTTTAGCTATATTCGCTCGCGGGCGGAAGAACTAGGTATTGATCCTGAATTTTATGAGAAAAACGATATTCATATCCACTTGCCGGAAGGCGCTATTCCGAAAGACGGACCTTCCGCCGGCATTACAATGGCTACCGCCGTCGCTTCGGCTTTAACAGGTATTCCTATTCGCAGCGATTTGTCAATGACCGGGGAAATTACTCTGCGGGGCCGGGTATTGCCGGTCGGCGGCATTAAGGAAAAGGTGCTGGCGGCACACCGGGCGGGTATAAAAAGAATCATTCTGCCGAAAGAGAATAAGCGGGATATGGATGATATACCGGGAAACATAAAGCGAAGTTTGGAATTTTATTTGGTGGAACATATGGATGAAGTATTAGAAAAGGCATTGGTGAGGGAATGACGGAGAACAGGGAGGACGCGCAGCAGCGTGGTCCGATTCAGATTATCAGAGCCGAGTATGTTGCTTCGGCGGTTAAACAGAGCCAGTATCCGCCGATGAATGAGGAAGACAAGGAATTTGTATTTGTCGGGCGGTCCAATGTCGGAAAGTCGTCGCTCATCAATTCCTTGTCACGCCAGCATGGTTTGGCCCGGACAAGCGGCACACCGGGGAAAACGCAGACACTCAACTTTTATCAGTTAACGGCCAAGCTGGATGAAACAAGCCGCCAACGTTTCTTTCTGGTGGATTTACCCGGCTATGGCTATGCCCGTACCGGACGGGAAGCGCGCCGTCAATGGGCTAAATTTATTGAAGAATATCTGCTGTCTTCGCCGCGCATTAAACTGGTCTGCCAGTTGATTGATATTCGTCATAAGCCGATGGAAAGCGATATATTAACCTATCGCTGGCTGGAGGAACAGGGGCTGCCGCTGCAGGTGATAGCAACCAAGGCCGACAAGATTTCCCGTATGACGGTGAATAAACAGCTTAAGGCTATTCAGGAGGGTATCGGCATGCGGAATGGACAGCTTCTGCCCTATTCCTCTGCCAAAGGGACCGGGCGGGACCAGCTGCTTGACGTTATTGGCCGTCTTTTGTTAAACTAAAAAGAGTATGTTTGTGCCTCATCCGGCGAGAACATGAAGTATATCGCCGGCCTTTTTGTCACCATGCTTTGTTGTCGTCGCCTTACATATTTCCGATATGCGCGGCTCCTCCGCCTCGCCTGACGACAAAAATTCTCGGCGCTATACTTCATAACTCCCGCCGGATGAGGCACTGGAAGTGGGACGATCCGTCCGACTTCTTAAGTTTGTATAGGGAACCGTTGCTTTAATGAGTCTGTCGGCCTGACCGAAAAAGGTCCGTCGGGCGCGCTGTGTGGATTAATCAATGGTTTTCTAGGAAAATGAAGAGAAAGGCAGTGCAACATGTTAACTGCATTTGATAAAGCATTATTGAATAAGATTCAGGAAAACCTGCCGCTTGTAAGCCGGCCTTATGCTGAACTGGCCAAACAGCTTGGCGTGGAAGAAACAGCAGTGATCGAGCGGCTGAATTTTTTAAAGAAGCAGGGCTATATCCGCCGTATCGGTCCTTTCTTTGACTCGGCTAAGCTGGGGTACATCGGTACTTTGGTGGCGGTACGGGTCCGGGAAGAGGACGTGCCGGCTGTAGCGGCCGCTATTAATGCCTATAGCGGTGTGACCCATAACTATGAGCGGTATAGCGAGGGAGGTACGCAGTATAATTTGTGGTTCACCTTGCTTTCGCCCGATGTCGGCAGTCAGGCCCGCGTGCTGGCAAGGATTGAAGCGCTGCCCGGCGTGGAACGCCTGGTCAGTCTGCCGTCCGGAAAAAAATACAAGATCAGTGTTCGTTTTACTTTATGAGCTAATTAGGAGTGTGCCCTATGTTGGATGCGTTAGATAAAAAAATTATTGCCCTTATGCAAAATGACTTGCCGGTAGTTGCCGAACCGTATCGTGACATTGCCGGTCAACTGGGAATTACGGAAGAAGAGCTTTTGCGCAGGCTGAACCAGTATTTTGCGCAAGGACAGATTCGCAAAGTGGGTGCCGTGTTAAGGCACCGGGAGATCGGTTTTTCCGCTAATGCGTTATGTGTCTGGCAAGTGCCGGAAGAACGCCTGGAAGAGGTGGGCCGGCAAGCGGCCGAATGCAGCTACATTTCGCACAGCTACTCCCGTGAGCCGGGGATGGACTGGCCCTATAATTTTTACACCATGGTGCATGCCCACAGTCAGGAAGAATGCCGGACACTGGTGGAGGCTTTTGCGGCCGAGAACGGGCTGGACGTGTATGTGATGCTGTTCAGTACAAAGGAATGGAAGAAAACAAGTATGCGTTATTTCCAGGAGGAGTTGTAGAAACCCCTATAGCTTCGCAGCAGGTCTGCCGCGGCGATTTGTGTAGAAAAATGAAATAAAATAGTGGACATTCTGGCGGACAGCATGTATCATAGATATTGACTTTCTTTAAAGGTGATAATACAGTGAAAAAAACAATGTTTGATATTGTACAAAATGATTTGGTCACCCTGGAAACGGAACTTCTTTCTGTGGTACAATCGCCGGTGAAGTTAATTTCCGATATTGGCACCCATCTGACTCAGGCCGGCGGAAAACGGCTGCGACCAGCTTTGTATTTATTGTGTGCCAAGAGCAGAGCCGAGGCGGATACGGCAGAACGGGCCATTCCTATGGCAGTGGCAATTGAACT
The DNA here is from genome assembly GCF_900110485.1 of Propionispora vibrioides. Classification (NCBI taxonomy): domain Bacteria; kingdom Bacillati; phylum Bacillota; class Negativicutes; order Selenomonadales; family Sporomusaceae; genus Propionispora; species Propionispora vibrioides. Next base: position 23,746 of record NZ_FODY01000039.1, read on the forward strand.
CATACATATGGCAACCTTGGTACATGATGACGTTATTGATGAAGCGGCTACCCGTCGTGGTCAGATCACGGCCAATGCGCGCTGGGGAAATCATTCCTCTGTTTTGGCCGGTGACTATCTGTTCGCTAAAGCATTTTCCCTGATTTCCGGCCTTGTTAATAACAATATGTTGAAGATCTTGGCGGAAGTCATTTGCTCCATGTGTGAAGGTGAAATTATCCAGAATAAGGATATCTATAATCCGCAGCAAACCGAAGCGGAATATCTGGTGCGGATTGCCAAAAAGACGGCTGACTTTTTGGCGGCCAGTTGTGTGCTGGGAGGTATGACGGCAGAGATCACCGAGACGGAGTTGGCGGCGCTACGCTGCTATGGCTACAGTCTGGGTATGGCTTTTCAGATTACCGACGACATTTTGGATGTTACCGCCTCTTCCGAGCAGCTTGGTAAACCGGCGGGCAATGATCTTCGTCAGGGGATTGTGACGCTGCCGGTGATTTATGCCCTGCAGCATAGTGCGGATCAGGAGGAACTGCGCTCCATTGTAACCGAACGTAATATGTTGGACGGTCAGGTAGCGCGGGGGTTGGAAATCATTCATGGGACAAAGGCGGTTGAATATTGCTATAGCCGGGTGGATGATTATTTAAATGAGGCTCGGCAATGCCTGCCGGTTTCTTTACCGGAAGAAATCCGGACAACGTTGGTCACTATTGCCAATTATGTCGGCTTACGCAATTATTGATGGAATTATAATATTATCTGGCGATGAACCGGTAAATGGACTGATGACAGGCTTTGGCGCCGCAGAGCTTACCAGTTATTATATAGGCAACGGGGTATACTACAGGAGACGTTTAACGTCTCTGTTTTTCTATTAGGTTGTTTTTTAGAGTAGGAATAGGTATAATGAGTCTGTGTGAATAAAGTCGGAAGGTGATATGACAATGTTTAATATTGGTATGACCGAATTAATATTAATCCTGGTTATTGCTCTTGTCGTATTTGGTCCCGGAAAACTGCCGGAGGTAGGCAAAGCGCTGGGTAAAGGGATTCAGGAATTCCGCAAGGCAACGAGCGGTGAATTGACGAAAGAAGAAACAAAACCGGAAGTCAAAGCTGAAGAAAAAAAGTGAGGCAGCTTGTATGACTAGTATAGAGAGCAAAGAGGAGGAAACAACGGTTGTTTCCTCCAATATCGGTGAAATGTCACTGGTTGATCATTTGCAGGAACTCCGCAAGCGGATTATTATCAGCCTCATTGCGGTTGGCATTACAAGTACAGTGAGTTATTTTTATGCCGAAAAATTAGTGAACTTTATTGCTGCTCCTGCCGGTAAATTGTATTTTATGAACCCGGCAGAAGTTTTTTTTACTTATCTTAAAGTTTCTTTTTTCGCCGGTTTTTTGGCGGCGTTGCCGGTGGTGCTGTACCAGCTATGGGCTTTTATTGTACCGGCCCTTACCCGGACCGAGCGGGCGCTGTCCTTTATTTTGATCCCGTCATCGGTGGTACTTTTTTTTGCCGGTGTGGTTTTTTCTTATTTTTTTGCTTTGCCGGCGGGACTGAATTTTTTCCTGGGTTTTGCCACGGAGAATTTACAGCCCATGTTTTCTCTGGGTGAATATCTATCTTTTGTTATTTCCTTTTTGCTGCCCTTTGGCTTTGTTTTTGAGCTTCCCTTATTTATTCTAGTATTGGCGAAACTGGGTATCATCGGGTCCGCCTTTTTAAAGGCTAAACGCAAGGTCGTTTTAGTACTGGTTTTTGTAATCGGTGCGGTTATTTCGCCGACGCCGGATGTATTTTCCCAGACGATGATTGCCGTACCCATGCTGCTTTTATATGAATTAAGCATTTTTATGGTCAAATATTTGCTGCGTAAATAAGACAATCTAGGGCGTGCCTTCAAATTAACGGAATGGTCCATGACGAGAGATTTTTGGGTCAGACGAATTAAAATTTTGCAGGAATAGCGGTCCCTATTTCAAAAAAATTTAATGAAGTATGGCGCAAAAAGCGCCGTCAAGGAGCGTTTCGGATAGTTTGAAGACACGCCCTATATACGATATATACGAGGGATTCATGGAAAGGATGAGCTTATGGCTTTTACCGACTTAAGAGAGTTTATCGAAGCCCTGGAGAAGCGGGGCTGGCTCAAGCGCATTACACAAAGCGTGGATGCCGATTTGGAGATTACCGAAATTACCGACCGGGTCTCCAAAATGAAGGATGATAAAAATGTTGCTCTTCTGTTTGAAAATGTGAAGGGTTATGATATGCCTGTATTGATGAACGCCTTCGGCAGTATGGAACGGATGGCGCTGGCTTTTGGCGTCGAGAAGGTGGACGATATTGCCGACGAAATTCGCAACATTTTAAAACTACCGCATATTTCCCTGCAAAATAAACTTGACTTGGTAAAGATTATTCCCACCGCCAAGCGGGCGATTAATTTTCCGAAATATGTGAAATCAGCGCCCTGCAAAGAGGTCATTATTAAAGACCGGCCATCGCTGGCCAAGTTTCCCATACTCAAGTGCTGGCCGGGGGACGCCGGGAAATTTATTACCCTGCCGCTGGTTTTTACGAAAAATCCGCTAAACGGCAAACGGAACGTTGGCATGTACCGTCTGCAGGTATTTGACGATAATACGACAGGTATGCACTGGCATATACATAAAAACGGCGCCGAAAATTACCGGGCCTACCGGGAAAAAGGACTGGACCGCATTGAAGTGGCAGTGGCTATCGGCGGTGACCCGACGCTGACCTATGCCGCGACGGCACCGCTGCCTAAAGATATTGACGAAATGGTTTTCGCCGGTTTTTTACGGAAAAAATCGGTGGAAATGATTAAATGTGAAACGGTAGATGTGGAAGTTCCCGCTCAGTCGGAAATCGTACTGGAGGGGTATGTGAAAATTGACGAAGTAAGGCGGGAAGGTCCTTTTGGCGACCATACCGGCTACTACTCGCTGGCCGATGACTATCCGGTCTTTCATATTATCTGCATTACGCACCGGAAAAATCCAATCTATCCGGCGACTGTCGTCGGCAAGCCGCCGATGGAAGACTGCTATCTGGCGAAAGCCACCGAGCGGATCTTTTTACCGCTGCTGCAGGCCCAGTTACCGGAAATTATTGATATTAACCTGCCGTTAGAAGGCGTATTTCATAATTGTGCAGTCGTGTCAATCAAAAAAAGCTACCCTCAGCATGCGAAGAAAGTCATGCATGCTATTTGGGGGATGGGGCAGATGATGTTTACTAAAATGGTGATCGTAGTCGATTCCCATGTCAATGTGCAGGATATGAGTGAGGTTTGGTGGCGCGTCTTTAACAATATCGACGCCCGCCGGGATATTGTCATGGTGGATGGTCCGCTGGATGTGCTGGATCACTCCTCACCGATGCCCAACTGGGGTACCAAAGTGGGCATTGATGCGACCAAGACCTGGCCGGAGGAAGGCAATCATCGCGAATGGCCCGATGAGATTGTGATGTCCGACGAGATAAAACGGCTGGTGGACGCCAAATGGAAGGATCTTGGTCTTGAATAAACTCAAAGCGCATCTGGAAAACATCGCACTGTCCCATTCGGTTTTTGCCCTGCCCTTCGCGTACATGGGGGCTATTCTTGCCGTGCAGGGAATCCCGGCTATGGGCGATCTGTTTTGGATCACCCTGGCCATGGTGGGCGCTCGCAGCGCGGCTATGGGGTTAAACGCTTTAATTGATTTAAAATATGACCGGCTCCATCCCCGTTTTACCGAGCGGCCGATGGTAACCGGTGCTGTCACTCCCAGTGAAGTTGTGTTGCTGATTGCAGCAAGTCTTGTCGTATTTGTGCTGGCTGCCGCCCATCTGCAGCCGGTTTGTGTGAAACTGGTGCCTCTGGCGGTTATTCCGCTGGCGGTTTATCCTTATATGAAGCGAGTATCCTGGACCTGCCATTTGGTGCTTGGTCTGGCCCTGTCCATTGCGCCGACCGGCGCCTGGATTGCGATTACCGGCTCGCTGGCCTGGCCGGCCGTATACCTGGGACTGGCTGTAGGCATCTGGATTGCCGGGTTTGATGTGATTTACGGCTGCCAGGATGTCGTATTTGATAAACAGCACGGTCTTCA
>NZ_FODY01000040.1 GCF_900110485.1 Propionispora vibrioides
TTATATACCTATTACCAGACAGTCTCCTGGATAATCCTATAGTTCCTGTTTAGTAGAACAAATACCCTGTTTATGCCATACAATTTACCCAGTTTCTTACAGGTAACATAATAACCTTTTGTTACTAAAGGGACATCGCCCAACTCTATCTATAATACGATAAAATTCTGCCAAATCCTTCATAATCATACATTTTTCCCACAACTAGGAACTACAAATATAGACAATGGGATAATCACAATATATTTCTCAGCCTCTACCAATCGTTGAAAAATCTACGTTTACAGCAGAAACCAATGTAACAAAAGGTTATTATGTTACATAAAGGCTTTCCTGTTTACATTTATAACAGGCAAACAGATGCTTCTCATTACACGGCTGCCGGAAAAGTTTTATTCCTTTCCACTCCCTCTAGCAACCGCGCCAGAAAGGTAGGTGAGCGGCTTTTCCAAGCCATATTTACGTATACTTATTGTACTTATATCACCGTATAGTTAGAGGAGGATTCTATGGGTTTCTTTGCCAATTTGAAAGTCCTTTATAAACTTGCCAGCTTAATTGTCGTGGCACTACTTGCTATAAGTTGCATTGGTTATACCGGTTTTTATTATTTAAATCATTCCCATAGCGCCATGACCGCCTTATACCAGGAACGACTGGTTCCGGTGCAGGCAATCGGCGAAATTCGCGATTTGACCCGCAAGGCTAACGGAGCTATTTTAGAGACCATGCTGACCACGGACGATAAAAAAGGTCAGGAGCTCCAGACCACACTGCAGGAAGCGGCCCAAAAGGTCAATGAAAAGTTGCAGTTTATCGAAAAACTACCGCTCGATGACAACGCCCGGGCCCTATTGACCAAGTCCAATACGACACTGAACAAATACCGGGAAGCACGAAAAGAAGTGCTAAGTCTGGCGGCACAGCACAAAAATAACGAGGCCTTCGCGCTATACACCACCCAGGTCGAGCCGCTGGCGCTGGCCTTTATCGGCGACTTGCAAGAGCTCTCTAATTACTATGTTACCCTGTCGGAACAGACCAACAAGGCCAGCGAGGACTATTTCGCCCGGGCCATGATCATTGTTGTGTCTATTTTCCTATTGTCCTGCCTGCTCCTGATCGGCAGCGGAATCGCCATCGCCAAAAACATTACTGTCCCGCTTACGGCTATGGTGGAGCTTTGCCGCACGTTTGCCGCCGGTGATTTTCGCGCCCAGCGGCAAATGGCCCAACGCCGCGATGAGCTGGGGCAGTTGGCGGAGGCGCTGGAACACACCCGCTCCAGCCTGCAGGGCCTGATCGACCAGGTTAGAGCCTCGGTTGAACAGGTAGCCGCTTCTTCGGAAGAGCTAAGCTCCGGCGCCGGACAGTCGGCCCAGGCTGCCAACCAGGTAGCCCTGGCCATCACCGAAGTGGCCAAAGAACTGGAAAACCAGGTAACTGCCGCTAACGAAACCTCGGCCATCACCCAACAGATGTCCGCCGGTATTGAGCAAATTTCCGCCAATACGGCGGAAGCTTCCAACAGTTCGCAGCAGGCTGCCGGCAAGGCCACTCAGGGCGATGCTTCCATTCAGAAAGCCGTGTCTCAAATGCAGCATATCGACAATACTGTAACTACCTTGGCCCGGGTAGTAGCCAAACTGGGGGAACGTTCTAAGGAAATCGGACAAATTGTCGACACCATTTCCGGCATCTCCGGCCAGACCAACCTGCTGGCCCTAAACGCTGCCATTGAGGCGGCGCGGGCCGGTGAGCAGGGCCGCGGGTTCGCGGTTGTTGCCGAAGAAGTACGCAAACTGGCCGAACAGTCTCAGGATGCAGCCAAACAAATCTCAACTTTGATCGGAGAAATCCAGGGAGATACCGAAATGGCGGTTATGGCTATGGAGGAAGGCTCCCGGGAAGTCAAGCTGGGTACGGAAATCGTCAGCACTTCCGGTCAGGTTTTTCAGGAAATTGTCGCAGTCATTCACCAGACTTCCGAACAGGTAACAGAAATCGCCGCTGCCATAGAGCAAATGGCGTCCAGCAGTCAGCAAGTCGCCCTGGCGGCCAAGGAAATCGACACCTTAAGCCGGGCGGCAGCCAGTGAAACGCAGACTGTTTCCGCCGCTACGGAGGAACAACTGGCTTCGATGGAAGAGGTTTCCTCCGCCAGTCAGACGCTGGCCAGGCTGGCCACGAACCTGCAGGGAGAAATCAGCAAATTTCAAATCTAGTTGTTTCCTACTCACCAATAATTTTAATCAATACCCGCTTGTCCCGCTTCCCGTCAAATTCGCCATAAAAAATCTGTTCCCAGGTGCCAAAATCCAGCCTGCCGCCGGTTACGGCAATGACCACTTCCCGTCCCATGACTGTCCGCTTTAAATGGGCATCGGCGTTATCTTCATAACCGTTGTGCCGGTATTGACCGTAGGGTTTTTCAGGCGCCAGCCTTTCCAGCCAGACGTCAAAATCCTGGTGCAAGCCCGGCTCATCATCATTAATGAACACACTGGCCGTAATATTCATAGCATTGCAGAGTAGCAGGCCCTCCTTAATGCCGCTTTCCCGCAGCGCTTCCGCCACATAGCCGGTTATGTTCAAAAAGCCTCGCCGGCCGGGAATATGAAAGGTCAGTTCTTTCCGGTGATGTTTCAAGAGGTTCCCTTCTTTCCGTAATTTTTTTTAAAAAACAACTTACATACTCCGCTCTTTCCGGCACATACTAAGCGGAAAAGAGAGGATGATTTGATGAAAGCCACCAGGGCGGAAGAAATTATCAATTCTCCCGATGTAATCGGTGTCCTATACCGCAGCAACGACGTATGGCTGGAAAAGGTTGACAAAGGCACCAGCAAGGCCGAAGTCACCTACATGGAAAAAGGCAATACGATCACTGTGGATATTGACCAGTTGGTGGAAACCGGACCGCTAAAGCTGGAATAATCCTTCCTGTGCCATTTGGGATTTCATTTCTATCGTAGCCATAAAGCCTTTATAAAGTCAACCATTACCTGAGGAACCACCGTTTTACTCACCCTGCCCATTCTGACGGATCTTTTCTCGTCCTGCCGGCAGGTTCCTTAAAATCAGCGGTTCCTTAAAACAGCCAGAGTATGCCCTCAAGGCGGGCAAACGCTGGCTGTTTTTCATCACTAGTACCTTAATCAACCCTAATCCCGTGAATACTGACGGTCTGTTTCCCGCAAGCCTTGGTGTGTGTCGTCAGTCAGCATACTTCCGGTATGCCTCCTTCCGCCACCTTGTCTTGCCAGAAATAGCCTCGCCATGATTCTACCGTTTTAGGATTGACAGGGTAACTACCCAATCCAATACCAACTGCTGAACGCCGCCGTAAAAAAGATCAACCCGGCAGTACCGGCCAGCAGCCAGGCATAATACCAGAATTTCGGCAGCTTGGCCAAGACAAAATAGACCGGAAAAACGACCAGCACAAAGCGGGCCAGGCTATATAAAGGAAACACTGTTGAAGTCGACAGCAGCGGTATTAACAGCCAGGCTCCGCCCAAGAGCAGGTAGGACGGCTGAATACCGCAAAAACCGCCGGCTGCCAGGCAAAGCAGAGCAACCAATACAAGTATCTGATCGGCGACTACCCCTATTTCAAAAACGGATACACCACGACTGATATACAGCATATTATGCCATAAGTTGCTCCAGGGCAGCCCAAACTGACGTCCCCAGGCCTCCTGTCCGTGCAAAAACGCGAATCCATCGCCAAACTGCCGGTAATTGTACAGGCAAAAGCCCAGAAAAGCCACCATAGGAAACAAGCAAGCAAGCCGGATCAGCGTCTGACCTATCCTGCTGTCATACGCCCGGTAGCTCTCATAAAGCATAAACAGGCTTAGTACAACCCCGATATTTCTTGTCAATGCCGCCAGAGCACCCCACAGCCCGGCATAAATCCAATTGTGCCGCCGGCACAGATAGACGCAGGAAAAGGTGCATACTAAAAAAAGCGGCTCTGTGTATACGCTCTGCAGAAAAAAGGAGGTGGGAAAGAGCGCATAAACCAACAGGCCGCGAGCAGCCAGCTGCTCCGGAAAGTCCAGCCTCAACAGGCGGTACAAAAGAGGATAGGTGATCAAAGCGCAGACATTGCTCACCAGAAAGCCGGCCAGCGCATAAGTCAGTCCGGTACTTGTCACCGCCTTGATGAGCAGAATAAATAAAGGAAAGAAAACGATGGACTGCTTACTATAGCCTTGTTCAGCTACAAAGGTATACCAATGAGCATCCCATTTGAATAAGGCATCAGCAAGCACAGGCAGACCGTACACGCCGGGATTCACAAAACCGGCCGGCGGTCGCTGGACCAGACTGGCAGCCAGAGTCACACCAATATACACACATAGCAGATGCACCCCACAGGCCAGCCAGACCGGATGTTTATAGAACAGTTTCATCAATGACCTTCTCCAGCACACTTTCCTGGGTAACCACAAGTTTAGCCGGCTCGCAGCTTGGGGCCGGCAACAGCCACACCCAGCGGTTGTTTAGAGTGAACGACCAGCAGGCGGCCGCCACAATGCCGGCAAACTGGCCGGCATAAATATCCCAGCCCAGCAGGGTAAAGCCCTTTGCTGTCAGGCCGGTAACCAGAATACCCAGACAGGACACCATAAGATAGGGGGGAAACCGTTTGATCAGACTGCCCGGCGCCAGGCTCCGGTCCCGCCAGGTCAGCCAGTTGTTTAACAGGAAATTATGGACCATAGCCAGGAACGACGCCATACAGGACGCCTGCAAATCACCCCATAGCCCCAGGTTGATAAAAAAGTTCAATAGCTTCATATTAACGACTACGCCAATAGCCCCAATAAGACAAAATAGAATAAACCGCATATCCTGGGGGCTTGTCCAGAGCAGCCTCGCCACGTGCCGCAGATAGTTCCACTGTTCCCGCAGGCACATCTTAGAAACGCCCTGATCACGGACGGCAAAAGAGTAAGGCAATTCATGCACGGTCCGGTACTTTCCTTTTACGAGGATTTCGAGCAGAATCTTCCACCCTACAGGCTCCAGCCGAATATGATCTACCACCGCTCGCCGCAAGCCAAAATAGCCACTGGTAGCGTCGGAAATGTCACGCAGCCGCCGTATAGCCAGATTGGCCAGCTTTCTTGCCACCCAGGATACCAGCTTGCGCCACCCGTTTAGTCCCCCATCGGAGCCGCCCGGAATAAACCGGCTGGGAATCACCACATCGTACTGCCTCAAACGTTCCACTATAAGAGGAAGGATTTCCGGCGGATGCTGGAGATCGGCATCCATCACGATGATATACTCACTGTCCGATGCCTCAATCCCTTCAGCCACCGCCTGAGCCAACCCCCGGCGATTACTGCGGTGAAACCACCGCACATGACTATCCTTCTTGTCCAATTGTTTTAGTATCTCAGGCGTATCATCGGAACTGTCGTCGACAAACAAAATTTCATACCCGGTCCCGGCCGGCAGGCTCGCCTGTATCCGGCTGGCAATCGCAACAACATTATCCCGTTCGTTGTAGGTCGGGATGACAATACTGAGCTCCATCAGCAATTCCTCCTTGATCTGGCCTTTACTAGCCGGCGACTGAGTCACGCTGACGATCAGTATCCCCTTCCAAAATAAATGCGACTTAGTCTCCGGGCAAATGACTGTATCGCAGCAAAAGCGTCTGCTTTCACCGCAATACAGTCCCGTATATTGTTGTACCGCATCACCCCTAATCCCGTGGATACTGACAGTACATTTTCCACTGCATTGTCGTCAGTCGGCATACGTCCGGTATGCCTCCTTCCTCCGCCTTGCTTTATGAAAAATCTCCCCGTCATTACCTACAGTTTTAGAGATGATACGGTACTAGGTTGCCAAAAGATCAGGAAAAACATACAGTATCCTGTTGCTGCAGCATTTGTCCGTACCAAAAGTCAGGTCATAATCAACGGCAGCTTCCCCTTGATGGCCAAACACAATCGATTTTCCACCTCATCCCAGTCAATCAGCTCCATAATGCGTTGAATATAGTCCTCCCGCTTATTCTGGTAATCCAGGTAATAGGCATGCTCCCATACATCAATAACCAGAATGGGAATCGATCCCCACTGGGTCAGGTTCTGATGTTTTTCAGCCGTCAGTATCTCCAGGGCCTGCCAGGCCGGATTCCAAACCAGTATGCCCCAGCCCGATCCCTCCACCTTGGCGGTGGCAGCCATAAACTGTTCCATGCCGGCCTGAAAACTGCCAAAGCGGGCGGTCACCTGCTGCCTCGTTACCGATCCCGGTCTGCCGCCATAGCCCTCCGGCGCCAGAATAGTCCAGTACACACTATGCAAAATATGTCCCGAACCTTGAAAAGCCAATTCATTTTCCCAATACTTAACGAAAGTGTAATCTCCATCAGCCCGCGCCTGCGCCATCTGAAGCTCGGCCTTGTTCAATCCATCCACATAAGCCTGATGATGTTTGTCATGATGGATACGCAAGGTCTCCTCACCAATAACCGGTTCCAGCGCATCATACGGATATGGCAGCGGCGGCAGCCGATGTTTTCCTAAAGGAACACTTTTCTCACGGATATCCCGCAACACCTGATTCATCCCTCCTGCCGGTTCAATGAAATTATCCTTCACTATCAGCCTATGAACCGACCCTCCGGCAGGGAACCGCAACTTTTATAACCGGTCCTTTCCACCGTTCAAACCTAACCGGACTTCCGGCGAAAAACCGACACAAAAATAATGCTGATTCTCAATCACCACATCGGAAGAACCCTCCCGTCCGATTCCGGCCGCCGCCGATTCGGACGAAAAAGAAGCCAAACCGGCGGTAGTCTGCCGGCTTGGCTTCTTTTCGCTTCCCATTGCTAGTGCTCCGTCAACTTTGAAACAGGAAGATGGTGGCGGGGCAAAGTTTTGTCAGACAAGTCAGAGGAAGGAGGCATACCGCCAGTATGTTGACTGACAACAACGAAGGCTGACGAAATTTTGACCGTCAGCAATTTCTGTTTTCAAGGTTGGTGGAGCACTAGTTGTCTTCGGGTTGCACAATCCCTTTAATAATCAGCATAACCGCTGTGGCACCGGGGTCCTGGCGGCCGACAGATTTCTGACTATAATAAGCCGCCCGGCCATGCACCGATTGCAGGGTTTTAGTTTGCTCGACACCGGCAACCGCTGCCCGATAGGCGGCTGCACCTGCTTCCGCCGGCGGTTGGCCTTGTATGACTGCCGCCGCTAACGCTTCCACAGCAGGAAACAGCGCATCCAGCATGGTTTTATCTCCCACCGTGCTCTTGCCCCGTTCCATTACGCCCTGTACGGCGGCCTGTCCCATCACGACCAGGTCACTGAGCTGCAGCGTTTCCTTGCCCTTGACCGGTGCCGCCCCTTTCATCAGGCAGGTGGCGATCAGCGTCCCCATCGTGGAAGGCACGGTGGCGTTCATTTTCATCCCCAGCTTCATGAATATTTTCCCCATATCCGTTTCCTCCAGACGGTCTATTTCCTCATAAACCGCCTGGAAGCCGCTGTACATAGTAAGTCCCAAATCACCATCCCCCATGGCGGCATCCAGCTCAATCAGATAATCTTTCTCCCGGTTCAACACTTCCACAATCGAACCCAAGGTTTTTTTTAAGCTTTCTTTTGTTATAACTGCCATGTATCCATCACCTCCGTTATCTGAACTGGGCAAAAAAGGGAGAATAGCAGGGGGCATCAAGCAGTTCCCGCAATTCATCATCCAATTTTAACAGGCTGATCGACATGCCGGCCATTTCCAGCGAGGTGGCATATTCCCCGATATATTTGCGGTGAATAGAAATTCCCTTGTCCTGCAGCAGGCTATGCGCTTTGCGATAAGCCAGATACAGTTCTTCCCTCGGCGTACCGCCCAGACCATTGACCAGTATCGCCACTCTGTCACCGGCTTGATACGGCAAATCCTCAACAAGCCGGTTTATCATATTTGTCACCACTTCATCGACCGGGTTCAGTTTGCTGCGCTCAATCCCCGGCTCGCCATGAATGCCCATGCCAATCTCCATTTCATCTTCGCCAATGCTGAACGTCGCCTTGCCCGCTTCCGGTACGATGCAAGGCGTCAGTGCCACCCCCAGCGTCCGGGTATTATCCACTGTTTTTTGCGCAATGCGGGTGACCTCGGCCAGGGAAAGCATATTTTCGGCCGCAGCGCCGGCAATTTTATAAGCAAAGACCAGACCGGCCACACCGCGCCGTTTATCTTCCTTACCCCTGGGAGCCGACGCGATGTCATCGGAAACCAGCACTTCCGTCACTTCGATGCCTTCCATTTCGTCCAAATCCCTGGCCATGCCAAAATTCATGATATCACCACCATAACGCCCATATAGGTGCAGCACTCCGGCGCCGGCATGAATCGCCTTATCCACTTCATGCATCGCCTCGGCACTGGGCGAGGCAAACACATTGCCTACAGTAACTCCATCAGCCAGCCCAAAACCCACGTAACCGAGAAAAACCGGCAAATGACCCGAACCGCCGCCGGTGGCAATAGCCACCTTGCCGGCCTTCTTTTCATCGGCCCGCACCAGGCAATGATAACTGTTATCCAGCATTTTCAAACTCTCCGGATGGGCCAGGACGATGCCTTCCACCGTTTCCCGCGCAAAGTCTTCCGGTTTATTAATCAGCTTTTTCATAGCGACACTCCTCACCTCTGATTTAAAAGCATCAACACCGCTCCGGCTTACCGCTGCAACAGCTTAATCTGCCGGGGATATTCCCATTGCTGCAGCTCCGCCAGCGGCACTACCGGCGGTTCTTTGCCGCTACTGAGCACGAGCGTCCGGTAATAGATCTCCGCCAATTCCTCCACATAATGGGCTTTGAGCAAGGCTTCCTTCAATACCTTGTCGACGGCGATAACACCGTGACTTTCCATGAGCGCCACATCGGCAATGGCCAGCGGCGCCACCACGCTTTGCGCCAGTTCAGGAGTACCGGGCCTGCCGTAGGGCGCCACCGGAATATATCCTTCCCTGCAGCCCAGACCGGCCACTTCGTAGACGATAGCCGGGATTGTCTTTTTCAGTACGGCAAAAGCGGTGGCATAGCGGGAATGCGTGTGGGCAACGGCATGAATGTCCGGCCTTGATTTATAGACAGCTAGATGCATCAGTGTCTCGCTGGTCGGCCGCATCCCCGTTTCCGCTTCGATGACACAGGCTTCCAGATCAATCACCACAATATCGTGATAGCTTAACTCTTCCCGGTCTACGCCGGTAGGAGTAATACATACATAACCACTCTCGGGGTCCCGCACACTGAAATTGCCCGCCCGGTGCTTGCATAGTCCCGAACGGTCGGCATTTAGTGCATAGGTTACCACTTGTTTTTTCAATTCCTCCAACATATTGTTCACTCCATTTCTCTTATTTTTACGAGCGGTACATGCCTCTTCAGCCTTCTCGCCAGCAAGGCATGTACCTTTTTGCTTATTTTGTCTGACTCAGTCTGGCATTGATGGCCTGCATGTGTCTGTAGTACCAGACGAAGGCCAGGGCGAATACAACCAGCGTTGCCAGGCCCAGCACTTCACCGTTAAAGGCATGGGCCAGGGCCCAGCGGAATTCCGGCGCCTCCAGTTGAATCCAGGTGATGTACTGCCCGGCGTTTACGTTAAGCGTACCGGTGGCGGCCGCCATTTTGGTGATCATGGGGGCAAAGCTGGTTGCTACCGCAAGATACATCGGTGTCGCAATAGTCGAAACAATAATCATCCGGAATAGATTGCCGCCTGTAACAACCAACGCAGGAACAGTAACGCAAACGTTGATAATCGAAGCAAGCGGAATAACGTTATTCATGCCCATGCGACTCATGACCAAGGCTAAAATCAGCTCCACCGGCACCAAAATAATGGCAGTAACCCATATCTCATTCTGCCCGGCCAGGAAGGGCCAATCAAGTCCGACATAAAAATCCCGGCCCTTAAACTTGCTTTTCATATAACTGCCTGTCGCATCGGCAATCGGCGCCAAGGCCTGCATAAACAGTTTGGCCACCATCGGGAAAAGCACCATAGCGGTGGAAACCTGTACGGCAGTGATTAGAATGTCTTTAACGGCATAGCCGCCCATAAAGGCAATGAGTGCTCCGACAATAAAGCCCATCACACTGTTCTCGCCAAAGATCCCCAGCTTGTCTTTCAGTCCTTTGGCATCCAGGTTGACCTGATTGATGCCCGGTATAAAATCCAACACCTTGTTTATCAGGCCTAAAAAAACGCATTGAAGCATCATCGGGTGGGTACAGGCTACACCGGGAATGTTGCTGATTTTTTGTAATTGTTTCTGCGTGAGGTCGGCATTAAGCAGTTCAAGAATAATCTGTATAGCCGCCGCAATATACCCCAGCATCAGACTGCCCGAAAGATAAGAAACCATGCTGGCTACAAAAATTTTCCCCCAGACATTCCATAAGTCCACATTCAGGCAATTGGTCCACTTAAAGCCCAGCATCACCAGGTTGATGATAATTTGGACAGGGAACAACACCAATGCATACGGCCAGGCCCAGGCAATGGCGGCAATCGGTGACCAGCCCACATCAATGGCGGTTAGTTCCAGCCCCGTCCGTTTAACCAGGGCCGCTGCTGCCGGACTGATAGCATTAAACATAAAGCCCAGGACAACATTCATGCCGGTAAAGGCAATGCCTAAGGTTAAACCGGCAACAACGGCCCGTTTCAGCTTCATTTTCATCAGCAAACCAAGTAGAATCATGATAACCGGTAAAAAGATCGCCGCCCCTAGGCCCAATATATAATTTAGAACTGATTCCATATAGCTTTCATCTCCCATTTCCTATTTTTCAGCCAAACCCCGGCGGATACCGTATCGCTACCATCCGCCTCTTACTCTACAGCCAGTAACATGATATAATAGCCTTGTACTATTTTCTTTTAGCTTCTTCTGCTTACGGCAGGGAAGCTTTTTTTATTGCTGCGCCCATATCCTTATATCTACTGTTTGAGAAACCCCTTCAATTTCTCAAATTCCTCATCCATGCCGACTCCCGTCAAAAAGGGAATGCCGCTAATGGTCGGTATATTCCAGATATTTGCGCCACTGGACACAATGGATACATAAATATCGCATTGATCAATAATACTTTCCAGTGACTTGATATCGACCGCCTCTACCGCCACGTCCAGCCCTTCCTCCTCACACAGGCTGCCGATTTTGGATGCCACGGTCTGGGAAGTCGCCACCCCTGAGCCGCAGGCCACAAAAATTTTTTTCATTTCCATCACTCCTTTTCTTTTATTGCTGAACTCCGGTATAGCCGGAAGTTACGCCAATATTTTATTTAACAGTAAAATCATCGTTTTAGGGTTGTCGGACTGATACAGGGTGAGCAGTTTCTCTTTATCGGAGAAAATAGCCATTAGTTTACTTAAGGTGGTCAAATGTTCTTTGGGATCGGTAACCGCCAGCATGAAGACCAGCTTCACCGCCACCTCTCTGCCGCTGTTGCCCATTTCCTTGAAAGTAACCGGTGCCGCAAGGCGGGCGACCAGGATGGCAGCCTGCTTCACATGCCTCGGATCGGTATGGGGCACCGCCACCTCTACCCCTAGCGTCTTTAATCCTGTAGGAAAGACGGCTTCCCGTTCGATAACGGCGGGGCCATAACTTTCTTTTACATACCCTCTGCTATGCAAGACGGCTGCCAGCTGGGCAAGCAGCCGCTCCTTATCATCAGCCATGTAGTCTAATAGAATCAATTCTTCATCTAACAACGACGTACTCATTTGCAACTCCTCCTTCTTGGGATTATTTCCTGTCAACTCCATCTATTGCAAGTCCTATGCCAGGTTAGTGCATAATGAAGAACTGCTTGTATTATCCCATATGGGGCGTCCCAACTTATGCACTAATCAAGCGATCGGTAGTTAGTGCATAAGTTTATCATTATCTTCCAGAGGGCCGATTTTCCCCGTATTATCCAGTTTAAGCGAGAATGGCTGGACAAAACAAAAGGAATCCCTTATGCTTTAGCTAAAGGAATTCCGCTGTCAGCCATATGCACTGCCGATTTTCCATGGAGTGAAGCAAATGAAAAAATCCGACCGTATTATGCAGTTTATCAAAGACACCCTGACTTATCATGAATTGTTAAATGCCGTTCAGCTTGGCCGCAATCCGGGCATCGACGCCATGCGTATCCAAAACGAACTGGGAATTGTCCGGAATAATGCCAGCACCCTGTTAAACCAATTGTGGAAAGAAAAGCGGCTGGTCAAAATCAACAGCCGGCCGGTCACATTTCTGCCGCATAGCCTGATCGCCACACTACAAAATGAAAGTCTGAAGAACAAGACCATTTTGACGCTTGCCGAACTGAACGCGGCATTAGCCACAGTCAGTCTGGAACAAAAGGGCGATCCTTTTTTGCGCCTATTGGGCCACACCGGCAGCCTGGCCAACCAGATCGGTCAGGCCAAAGCAGCCATTGTGTATCCGCCCAAAGGCCTACACACCCTTATTCTGGGCGAAAGCGGCGTAGGGAAAACTACCTTTGCCGACGCAATGCATGCTTACGGTATGGTAATCAAACACCAAACGCCGGAAACCTATCCCCTGGTAACCTTCAACTGCGCCGACTATTTTAACAATCCCCAGTTATTGCTCTCCCAGCTATTCGGACATGTAAAAAACGCCTTTACCGGAGCCGACCGTGATAAGGCCGGTCTGGTGGAAAGAGCCAACGGCGGCATTTTATTTCTTGATGAAATACACCGTTTGCCTCCCGACGGTCAGGAAATGCTGTTTCATCTCATGGACAAGGGAGAGTACAGCCGTCTCGGCGAGACAGGAGCCAAACGCAACAGCAATCTGCTCATTATCGGCGCGACAACCGAAAGCCCTGACAAAGCTCTTCTGGCAACTTTTATCCGCCGCATTCCGGTTACCATTACCCTGCCGTCCTTCAGTGAAAAGCCCATCAGTGAAAAGGTGGAAATTATTGACCACTTTTTCTACATAGAAGCGTTGAATTTAAGCAAGCAGATCATCCTTACCCCGGACGTGCTTAAAGCACTGGCCATCTACCCCTTTAAAATCGGCAACATCGGCCAGTTGCGCTCGGAAATAAAGCTGCTGTGCGCTAAAGCCTTTCTACAGCACCTCCAGAACAATCAAACCATTACCATTGAGTTCTCCATGCTGTCCAAGGATATCCGGGAAGGACTCTTCGATTATGCCAAGCAGGACCCGGCAACGAAAAATTACTTGAATATGTTCTCTGAGAACGTTATTATTTCTCCCTCGCAAGACCTGAATCCCTATCCTTTTGAGATGAAAAACGATATTTATGAATTAATCTCGCACCAAATGGACGATTTGAAACGCCAGGGTCTTAGCAACGACAATATTAATGAGGCACTGAAAAATCAGGTTGAAGAGTATTTCAGCAGCATCATGAAAAACTTCCACAGCGCCCGGCCCAATATTGATACACTGTACAAGCTTATCCCCAGGGAAATTGTTGACGCAACTTCGGAACTGATTGAATTTGCCCAGCATTATCTGGTAACCAAATTCAACAATAAGTTCATTTTCGGCCTGTCCTTTCATATTCAGGCCTTGCTGAAACGCATTGAGGAAGGCCGCTCGGTTCCCAACCCGCATCTGTCCAAAATTAAACGGGAAAACCCCAAGGAATTTCAGCTTGCCCGGGAACTGGTAAAGACCCTCAGCGAAAAATTCGGCGTAGTCATCCCGGAGGATGAAAAAGGGTTTCTGGCCCTGCTGCTGGCACACAACCGTCTGGAAGCTCCCAACGGCGACAAAATCGGCATCATTGTCGTCTGCCACGGTGACACAACGGCGACCAGTATGGCTAATGTAGCCAGACTCCTGCTGAATACCGAGTGGATCAAGGCCATTGATATGCCCCTCAACGCAACCATCAGCGAGACCTACAGCAAAGTAAAGAGTACCGCTATGGCCATCCATCGCGGCAAAGGCATCATTCTCCTGGTCGATATGGGGTCTCTGCTGCAGTTTGAAGAACAGTTAATGACCGACACCGGCATAAAAGTAAAAACAATTGACCAGGTTTCAACACCGCTTATTCTGGAGGTACTGCGCAGCGTCCTTTATAAGCAGGACGACCTGGATACACTTTTTCATACCTTAACCAATCAAAAAACGGCAGCCTTAACACCGGCGAAAAAAATGCAGACAGCTCTTCTGTCTGTCTGCATTACCGGTCAAGGCTCCAGCCTGATCGCCAAGAACATTCTGGAGGAATTGATTAAAAGCCGCTATAAGGAAGAAGTAAAAGTGGTTGCCGTTGACTATCTCAATGCCCAAAAACAGCTTAGCGACCTGCAGCAGCATTATCAAGTCGTTGCGGCCGTCGGCAATATCAATCCGGGACTTTCCATCCCCTATTTTTCCATCAATAAGCTGTTGGATACAGCCTATCAAGAACAATTATTCCAGCTTTTGGACAGCAGCCTGCAAGGGCTGGCCATACCGGCGGCAACCAGCAAAACCGTCTACGAAACAGCCAAGGATATGTTGGAGAAATATGTAAAGTACGTTAACCCCAAACTTGCCGTGGTCAATATAAAAAAATGCCTCAGCAAGCTGCCCTACATTCCCGACAACCAGGACCTGCTTCTGGATTTGATCGTCCATATGGGCTGCATGCTTGACCGCTGCCTCCACAAAGATGCTGTGGTTTTTGAGAATATGCACTCTTTTATCAAAGAAAATCAGCCGGAATTCGAACAAACCCGTCAGGTGCTCGACAGCTTAGCCAAGGAATATGATACGGTGATTAATAACGATGAGGTTTGTTATATTGTGAAAATCATCAAATGCCATGTATAAGTTTCACTGCCTTGCCTCACCTACTCACCTGCCGCCCGGCGGAACACCCAGCACCGGCTGCCAATAAAGTTGACCGCCACGCCACCGGCCGTGGCAGCCAGTTTGCCCAGCCACAGGTTGAGCTGAAACATATCCTGGGCGATAAACAAGATTCCGGTCGATACACCTAAGGAGGCTCCGTTCAGACAGCAGAACTTTACAATTTCCGCCATCTGCGGCCGGGATGTCAAACGAAAAGTCCAGGTCCGGTTGAGAATAAAACTATTGACCACCCCGGCCGAATAAGAAAGCACCTGAGCCGGCAAATACCGCATACCGTAATAGGTCAATACAAAAAACACCGCAAAGTCCACGGTCATATTAGCGAATCCCACAATGCAAAAGCGCAGCAATTGTGTCAGCTGCCGTCCCGCCAAAGCCTTCACCTCTTTCTCGAATATGGTTGGGACACCGTCCAGTTCATCAACAGGCAGCTTAGCGGACCAGGAACCCCTGGTTTATCGCCGACTCAATTAACTCCTGCACATACTCCCATAAAGCGGGAGCCGTATCTTTCAGCACTTCACAGCGGGCAAAGACCTTGGCACTGGTGATGCCGGGTCTTTGCCAGGTATGCCCCTGAGTATGATAATTCAAGAGCAAGGGTTCCAGGCGGTCAAGGCAGGCGGCAAACCGGGCTTCCCGCGTATGCATGGCTTCAAACTCGTCCCATAATGCTCTGATTTCTTTTGCCTGGTCGGCTGGCAGCAGGCCGAAGAGATGGTCGGCCGCCTTGACTTCCCTGTCCCGTTTATCCTGATTGGCCGCCTCATCATAGCAAAAGGTGTCGCCGGCCTCGATTTCCACCAGGTCATGGATGAGCACCATCTTTATCACCTTCAGTATATCCAGGTTTCCGGCATATTCGGCAAGTAAAATAGCCATAACCGCTAAATGCCAGGAATGTTCGGCATCATTTTCGTTTCGTTCCACACCGATTAACCGGCTCTGCCGAAATATCTGCTTCAACTTGTCAATTTCCACAATAAAAGCAAGCTGCTTACTCAGTCGTTCCTTCATATTCTATCTCCTCCCGCTAGTGCCTCATGGTGTCCAACACTATAGCTGATTTAGCGGGAATTTTTTCGCAACGGACGGCGAAGAAACCTCCCAGACCGGAAAACTGCGAGGTAACGACAGTAAAACCGTGCGAAAAAGCCTGCTAAATTGGCAGATTTTTAATGTCGATGAGGCTCTATTGTTCTCACTTTTTATCTATTCGCCAACCGCCCGGCCTACTCCTGTAACCCGCTGTCAAACCCGGCGCGTCGGATCGAGCAAGCGCCGGCCGGAATTTTTGTATTATCCTGTAAGATATTTGCATATAGTTTATCAGTATGGATTTTCACACAGCCTATTGATTCTTCCAGCGACTGGATTATAATGAGAGTAAGCACATTTGTTCAAAATCAGTTCCGCGCTTTCCCTAGGGCGTGTCTTCAAACTAACGGAATGGTCCATGGCGAGTGATTTTTGCGCCAGACGAGTTGCACCCTAAAGGGCACGGGCAATTTTGCAGGAATAGCGGCCCCTATTTCAAAAAATTTTAATGAAGTACGGCACAAAAAGCGCCGTCAAGGAGCGTTTCGGATAGTTTGAAGACACGCCCTGGTAAATAAAACTTAATAGACGGTTTGCCCCAGATGTTATTTATCAATTGATTTGACAGCTATGCCGCTGTAAAATAAATAACATTTCAAAAAAAGGAGTGGTATCAAATGGACCTGTCATTTACTATTCCCTTGTCTGGTGGTATTACTGTTTTGGTCATTCTCTATCTGGTCTGGTACATTTTTAAAGCAGACCGTGGGGATCCAGCCATGCAGGAAATCGCTTTGGCAATAAAGCAAGGAGCAATGGCGTTTCTCAAGCGGCAATATACAACCATTGCCATTCTAGCAGTTATCGTAGCCATAATTTTAAGCATTATGAGCAAGGATGGCTTACATACTCCCCTTGCGTTTATTATCGGTGCCTTGTGTTCGGCTTTGGCCGGGTTCATCGGCATGTATGTATCGGTTAATGCCAATTTGCGGACGGCTTCGGCCGCCAGAAAAAGTCTCAACGATGCGCTAAAGATTTCCTTCCGGGGCGGGGCCGTCACCGGCTTGGCGGTAACGGCCCTCAGCCTTTTGGGCGTGGCCGGATTGTTTTACATATTCGACGGGTTCAACAATCCCCGGGAAGCTCCTTTACTGATTGTCGGCTTTGGCTTTGGCGCGAGCTTCGTGGCCCTGTTTGCCCAGCTTGGCGGCGGCATATACACAAAAGCGGCCGATGTCGGGGCTGATCTGGTCGGTAAAGTGGAGGCAGGCATTCCCGAGGATGATCCCCGCAATCCTGCCGTAGTCGCCGATTTGGTTGGCGATAACGTAGGCGATTGCGCCGGCCGTGGCGCCGACTTGTTTGAATCCACCGCAGCCGAGAATATTGGCGCCATGATTTTAGGCATTGCCTTATTTCCCGCTTTCGGTGTCAACGGTATCCTGTTTCCACTGGTAGCCCGGGCCTTTGGGCTGCTGGCCTCGATCGTCGGAATTTTTCTTGTCCGGAACCATGACGACGAGTCGGAAGATCCCAACCCTATGGCATCGCTTAATATCGGCTATGCCGTGACCAGCATTCTTTCAACGATCGCTATGTATTTTGTAACCGACCAAATGATCAATAAAAATGGCAGTGGCCTTTACTTCTTTGGTTGCGCCGTGATTGGCATCATCACTAGCTATTTATTCGTGCTGGTTACCCAGTATTATACTGATTTTAAATACAGCCCCGTCCGGCAGATTGCCCGTTCCTGCCAAACTGGTCCGGCAACAACCATCATCACCGGTTTTGCTGTAGGCCTCGAAAGCGTTGTAGCTCCTGTTATCATCATTTCGGCAGCACTTCTTTCCTCCCACTACCTGGGGGTCATCAGCGGCATTCCGGCCGGTGGTGTATACGGCACGGCGGTGGCTACCATGGGTATGCTCTCCACCTGCGCCTATATTTTAGCGATGGACACCTTTGGCCCAATTACCGACAATGCCGGCGGCATCGTGGAAATGTCGCAGCAGCCGGCCAATGTTCGCTTTATCACCGATTTACTGGATGGCTGCGGTAACACGACTAAAGCGATCACCAAAGGCTATGCCATCGGCAGCGCCGCGCTGGCTACCTTCCTTTTGTTCTCGGCTTACCTGGATGAAGTTCAATTGCTGGACAAAACCTTTAACCGGGTAGTCGACATCGGTAAACCGGAAGTTTTCGTCGGTGGCTTTTTCGGCGCCATGCTGGTCTTTCTGTTTACCTCGACGGCGATCCGGGCGGTCAGTCATGCGGCACAGTATGTCATCCGCGAAGTGCGCCGCCAGTTCCGGGAAATCAAGGGGATTATGGAAGGAACCGCTAAGCCCGACTATGCAACTTGCGTCGATATTGTTACCCGCGGCGCCTTGAAACAAATGATCCTGCCCGGTGTGATCGTGGTAGTTGTTCCCATTTTAGTGGGCGTCATTTTAAAGGCAGAAGCGGCTGCTTCCTTCCTGATGGTATCGACCATGACTGGCGTTTTGATGGCATTGCTCTTAAATAACGGCGGCGGTGCCTGGGATAACGCCAAAAAGTGCATCGAACTGAGCGGTGTCTATGAAGGGAAAAACTCGGAAGCCCACAAAGCCAGCATCGTCGGCGACACAGTAGGCGACCCGTTCAAAGATACGGCCGGTCCGTCACTGCATGTATTAATTAAACTGCTCAGCACGATTACACTGGTGCTGGCTTCCTTCTACGTCTAGAAAACCGGCAAAAAACAGAGCTTCCGCACCACATCTGGCTGCGGAAGCTTTTTTTGTCTTCCCGGCACTAGTCCTGACAGACAAAGCTGGAACACTGAGTATAGGTGTAATAATCGACGGCGCCGCCACTGACTTGAATAGAACCCAGCGCGCACAAGTGATTGTCATGATATTTACAGGTTTCCACCGCACATTGCAGACAGTCACAGGACCCGGAGCTGAGCGTGTTGTCGGTAAGCTGGGAATAGTGGGCTTTGTTTAAAAAGGACCCACAGTTGGTGGCCTGGGCATCGCGTGCCGAGCTTCCCACAATATCCACACAGTTTGCGTAACAAGCACGGTCTTTGTTATGAGCACAACTAACAACATCACAACGAATTTTATCCAACAATAGTCCCTCCTGTTATTTAAAATACCGGTCAAGCAGACCCTTAAACGCACAGCCATGCCGGGCCTCATCCTTGCACATCTCATGCACCGTATCGTGAATGGCGTCAAAATTCAACTGTTTGGCCATGACCGCCAGTTTTTTCTTTCCTTCACAGGCACCATACTCTGCTTCTACCCGGACACTCAGGTTAGCCTTGGTATCGGCAGCTACGACTTCGCCTAACAATTCGGCAAATTTGGCGGCATGCTCGGCCTCCTCAAAGGCAATTCGCTTATAGGCCTCCGCCACTTCCGGGTAGCCCTGCCGGTCAGCCTGTCGCGACATGGCCAGATACATCCCCACCTCCGTACACTCGCCGGTGAAATTGGCCCGCAGCATTTCCACCATCTCGGCTGGGATATCTTTGGTCGCCCCGATCCGGTGTTCATCGGCCCAAGTCAGTTCACCGGACATTTCCTTGAATTTTTCCTTACCGGCTTTACAGACAGGGCACTTATCCGGTGCCTCGTCTCCTTCGTGCACATAGCCGCACACCGTACAAACAAACTTCTTCATCCATGTTCCTCCCGCTCGTAGTAAGGTAATGTATCAGTGCTGCATCAACTTTGAAACGGAAAGAAGATGGCGAAATGTTGACCGTCAGCAATTTCTGTTTTCAAGGTTGGTACAGCACTGGCTATAGTGTTGGATTTTATTGGGGTTTTCATACTTTTTCCTTATCTACTTGCTAACTTTCTTCATTCGTTATTGGTTCTAGCATAACTATTGCTGCCTTGTTGAAATATTCTTCTCCAGTTGTTCTGTCCTTACTTTTGTCATGATACAAAAGTAAGCAAAAAATCTAGGCCTGACACTCCAAAAGGCTTGCCGGAAGAGGCAGCTTCCTAAAATCCGAAACTCGTTAGTGGTCTGTCTACTCTGAAAGCATAAAATTAATTAGCGGGAATTTTTCCGCAAGGCAAGGCGAAGGAGGCGCGCCTATCGGACATAGGTAAGCCAACGCCAACGAAGCCTTGCGGGCAAAGGCCCGTGAAGGAATTATGATTTCAGAGTGGACAGACCACTAGACTCAGACAAACGGATTTCTTAACGGAAACTCCCCCTGGGGTCATCCTGCGGACCGTCTTTTTCCGTAATGGCCAGTAGAACCAAACCCCAGACGGTTACAAATGAACAGCCTGTTTTTCATACGAAACTCTGAATAACTAAGCCCCTTCTTGAGAGATAAAATAAAAGCAGGCACTATCCGGCTTGAGCGGTAGTGCCTGCAAAAATTATAGTAGTTTGGCTATAGCCTCTATTTGGCGTTGTTTTATCCACTGGCCTTGTTCGCGGCCTGACAGTCCGGGCGGCGCGGTTTCGCGGGGCAGAGTTGCCAGGGCCGCCTTAAACGGGCTTAACTGGGAATAAGATGCGGCGACAGCCCGGCTGATCAGATCAAACTCCTCCACCGGCAATACGCCCCGTCCCAAAAGCTGCAGGGCCTGGACAATCTGGTCAGGCGCCGGCTCGCTGAGCAGTGCTGCCACTTTACCCAATGTCAGCGCCGCCTTGAGCCATTCTCCCGGCAAGGTCATCCGTTCGTTCCAGCGGAGCAAGTCTTCCTCCGCCAGTTTCAGACCGAATACGGCAAACCGCAGCTTCGGCTTGGCCGTCACTCGGGCTACCGCCTGGAGGTTGGCCATAGAAGCGGCGAAACTAGCCGGCGGCAAAGCGGCCAGTTCGCCAAACGCAACTCTTAGCAAATCCGCTGCCGCCAGCACCTGAAAGAACCGGTCCGGTTCGGCGGCATCAGTCAATACTTTCGTCAGTTCCGCCAGCAGCCGTTCCGGCGGTTCCTGCGCCAATTCACCGGCAACCTGACCGGCCAGCGTCAGCGTAGCCGGCTCAACAGCAAACGTAAGCCGGGCCGCCTGCCCGGCCAGGCGCAGCGCCCGCACCGGGTCCTCAGCAAAATGAACACTGGTCGCCCGCAATAATTTCCCGGCAATATCCGCCCGGCCTTGGAAGGGATCGACAACCTGACCGTTGAGGCAGTCAACAGCGATAGAGTTAACAGTGGTATCCCGCCGAAACAAGTCCTCTTCGATCGTCACCTTGGGATTAGAACGGATAACAAAACCTTTATAGCCACTGCCCTCTTTACGTTCAGTCCGGGCAAAGGCTGCTTCACACCAGACCCCGTCCACCAGCAGCCGGAAAACCGGAAAAGATTTTCCCTGCTCCTCGGCGGCCGGAAACAGTTGCTTAAACTGCTTCTTGACCATACCGGTGATACAAAAGTCAATATCCTTAGGCATTTTCCCTAAAAAGGCATCCCGGACACAGCCACCGACCCGATACAGCCGTCCGCCATGATCGGCAATAATTTGGGCAAACTCCCTTTCACTCAACTTGTCCTCATTCATATCCTATGCTTCTCCTTGATCCACAATAACTTTCTTACATCATAGCACGTTCCATTGCAACAGCCAATGTCTGCAACCCAGTACTCTGCCAACTTGAAACCGGAAGATGATGACGAAACTTTAACCGTCAGTAAATTCCTTTTTCAAGGTTGGGGGAGCAATAGACTGTGCAGGTGAATACATCAGTGGTTCCCTAGCCCCTGCTTGTTATACCCTGGCGACCTGGTCTAAATCGCCAAAAAGGCTCGCTTCCCCGCTCTATCCGGGGAAGCAAGCCTCTGCCTTGTATTTTATAGCATCCGTTCCAAAAAAGCCTGGGTACGTGGATGGGAAGGTGCTGTAAATATTTTTTCCGGCAGCCCTTCCTCGACAATCTCGCCATTATCCATAAAGATGACCCGGTTGGCTACCTCACGGGCAAAGCCCATTTCATGGGTTACTACCAGCATGGTCATATGTTCCTCCGCCAATTGCCGCATGGCCTTCAACACCTCGCCGGTCAGTTCCGGGTCAAGTGCCGACGTAGGCTCATCAAACAGCATGATCTCTGGCTTCATCGCCAATGCCCTGGCTATGGCGACCCGCTGTTTCTGCCCGCCCGACAGCCTTGACGGATAACTGTCCCGTTTTTCAACCAGCCCGACCTTACGCAATAATAGCTCCGCTTCCGGGATGATAGCTTCCCGCCGCGCCTGCTGAACCAGCAGCGGCGCTTCAATCAGATTTTCCAGCACCGTCAGATGGGGAAACAGGTTAAACTGCTGGAACACCATCCCCATTTTGCCGCAAATGCGCCGGATCGCCGCCTCTGAGACATAGCCGCCGTCACCGTCCCGTTCGGCGGCAACCATTGTTTCGCCTGCTATTTTGATTGTTCCCCGGTCGATGGTTTCCAAATGGTTTAAACAGCGCAAGAACGTACTTTTCCCCGAACCCGAAGGTCCGATAATCGCCACGACCTCTCCCTGCTCCACCGTCAGAGAAACTCCCTTTAGCACTTCCAGCTTCTGAAATTGTTTATGAATATTATATGCCTCAATGATTTTCATCTGTATACCTCTACTCATCATACGCAGCATAGCGCTGCTCCAGTTTTTGGAATAACCAGGTAAGTACCAGCGTCATGGCCAGGTAAAAGGCCGCCGCCACCAGAAAAGGCGTGGTGGAAAAATCCCGCTGCACAATGGCCCGGGCAGTACGCAGCAAATCGTTCATCGCCAGCACGTAAATCAGCGAAGTATCCTTGACCAGCGTAATCGTTTCGTTGCTGACCGGCGGCAGCACACGGCGAATGACCTGAGGCAGCACGATGCGCCGCATGGTCTGTACATAGTTCATGCCCAGCACCTTGGCACCCTCATATTGTCCGCGATTGATCGACTGAATGCCGGCCCGGAAAATCTCGGCAAAATAAGCGGCGTAGTTTAAGACAAAGGCCAGTACGGCCGCCGGAAAATCATCCAGCCGGATTCCGACATAGGGCAGCAGCGGCAAAGCAAAATAAACAAACAATAGCTGCAGCATCAGCGGTGTACCGCGCAGCAGCCAGATATAAAAGCCGACCCCGCCGCGTAAAAACCTGTAGCGGGAAATGCGCCCCAAGGCCAGTAATAAGCCCAGCGGCAGAGCCAGGATAATGGTGATAAAGAACATTTTCAGCGTTACCACTGTCCCGTCGAGCATCGGTCCAATAATTGTCCCCACATATTGCATAACGAACTCTCCTGTACCTTCATAATAAAAATGGCGGCCGTTTTACACGAATAAAGTGCCTGTGGCCATATCCACCGGCACTTTATTCCTCTTTCTCTACTTTACGATTTCCGCGCCAAACCATTTCTGTGAAATCTTGCCGGACGTTCCGTCCTTTTTCATATCATCCATCGCTTTTTGCAGCTTATCCAGCAATGCATTGTCGTCCTTGCGCAGCCCCACACCGTATTCTTCCGTTCCGAAATTATCGTTTAACACCGTGTATTCACCGGGCTTTTTCGCGATGTAATAGCGGCCGACCACTTCATCCACAACCACAGCGCCCAGGCGGCCTGCTTTCAGATCCATCAGAGCAGCTACATAGTCACCGTATTTTTTCAGTTCCTTAAAGGATTTCAGGACAGCTTCCTCTTTTTCCAGGGCTTCCACACTGCTGCTTCCATCCTGGGTACCGACCACCTGACCGGCTAAATCAGCCTTGGTTTTAATCGGCGAGTTGGCATTTACGATAATGATTTGGTGATTTTCCATATAGGGCTTGGTAAACGCAATATTTTCCTTGCGTTTTTCTGTAATCGTCAAGCCATTCCACAAAACATCCACCCGTTTGCCGTTCAACTCTGCTTCCTTGCTGCTCCAGTCAATCGGTTTGAACTCCACTTCCAAACCGGCCCGCTTAGCAGCTTCCTTAGCCATATCAATATCAAAACCTACGATCTCATTGTTCTCATCCCGAAAACCCATGGGCGGGAAATTGTCGTCCAGTCCCACCACGATCTTTTTCGGTCCGCTATTGCCACAGCCCGCCGCCAATAGCCCGAACATCAGTAAACCAAGCGCCGCACACAACCATTTTTTCAACACCCATTCCCCCATTGCATCATCATTTATTCCTATTGTACTTTAACGTAGTAAATTAAAGAATCACTAAAAACTGATGAAATTCAAAGTTATCCCGCTTTCCTTGCACGCTGCTCAGCTTTGCTCTCAAATTCACAGTTTTGAAAAAACATCAGGCAGGGTTGTCCACGACAAAGCGCCAAAGCACAGGCCACCGCCTGCTGTTTGGCGCTCATATACACAGTTCTCCCGGCTTATGTCAAGCTCTTCCAACACCGGTAAAAGTTTTATGCTTGCATGAAACAAGTCGGGGTACGCTGCTTTCCTCGACTTGTTTCACGACAGCAATTAACGGTTAGTCCTCCTTAGGCGCACTGTATACCAATCCCCGCATCGAAATAGAGCCATTTTGCATATCCTTGCAGGTAAATTTCAGCGTATCGTCCGCTTCCTGTAAAGCGGCAGCATACAGTAAAGGCAGAAAATGCTCATCCGTAGGGACGGCCAATTCAGCCTGCGGCAGCTTTTCATAATGAATCAGGCTGTCATGGTCGCCGGCAAGCAAAGCCGCCTCTACCAGACCGTCAAAGGCTAACGTCCAGGCGTAAGCTCCGCCATACAACTGGGAAAATCTTGCCCGCCGTAAATTGTGGACAATATTGCCGCTGCCCATGATTAGCACTCCCTGTTCCCGTAAAGGTGCCAGACGTTTTCCCAACTCATAGTGCTCACAGGGCGACTTGTTGACGTCCAGACTCATTTCCAGAACCGGAATATCGGCGGCCGGATACATATGTTTGAGCACCGCCCAGGCAGCGTGATCAATGCCGCGGCAGGCATCGCGACAGACCATCCCCGCTGTCACCGTCTCTACCAAGTCTGCCGTAGCCGGCGAACCGGGACAGGCATAACTCACCTGGTACAATTCCTGAGGGAAGCCATAAAAGTCATATATGGTCTCCGGCTGCGCCGAAGCTGTCACATAACTGCCCTCAGTCTGCCAGTGAGCCGATACAACCAGTATGGCCTGCGGCACAGGCAGGCGTTTGCCCAGTTTTACCAGGCTTTTGGTATACAGATTGTCTTCCAGAATATTGACCGGCGAGCCATGGCCGATAAACAAAACCGGCATTTTCATCGTATCACCTATCCTTTTTAGCAGCATCTATCACAGCATATGTTTGACACTGCCGTTACGCTTTCCTGCCGGTTTCCGCTTATCCGGCAGTTCCCCAAGCGCCGCTTCTGCCGGTGAATCCCTGCCTTAATGAACGCGCCGGTATGATAGAATATTTTTTTGCCGATTCAGGAAATAAGCCGCCGCTTGCTTAGGAAAGCGTTTATTTTATAAGCCTGCCGGTCTAACAAGATTTTTCCGTCTAGGCCCCACAGGGAAAATAAACTGGCGGTTTCTCAAACCACCTTGACAAAGCGCTTGTCTTTTATCATATACATGCCGTCGTTGAAGGCGAATTGGTTCACCCGGTCGCCGCTGGCAAACCAGTTGTCCAGTACCAGCTCGTTCGTCTTGGCCGTGCCCGTCTGCCGGTAATCAATCACCAGACTGTCGCCGCTTTGCTGCAGGCTGTACTCACTGGCATTGAAAATATTGGTGAACTTTACCGTATCAGCACAGTTGCTGCTGACAATGTGATCGTTGCCAAAGTCGTTGTTGAAGACAAACACGTCTTTGCCGGCGCCTCCGAAGATCCAGTCATTCCCTTTGCCACCTATGACCGTGTTATTGCCGGCACCGCTCACCATGATATTACCCGCATAGCTTCCTTCCACAGCCGTCAGCGTCCCCGTCCCGGCCACCACGTGATATACCTGATCGTCCGTGTATAAGCTGCCGTTGGTGAATTT
>NZ_FODY01000041.1 GCF_900110485.1 Propionispora vibrioides
AATGGCTATATCTACCTGCGGTATTTGTCGCACCTGTAATTTTTTTAGAAAATGTAGTTGACAATAATATAATGTTGCTATATAATCATATCTTGTGAGACGGCATGATCCACTAGCTCAGTCGGTAGAGCACCTGACTTTTAATCAGGGTGTCCCGCGTTCGAGTCGCGGGTGGATCACCACTCATGGCCCGTTGGTCAAGCGGTTAAGACACCGCCCTTTCACGGCGGTATCGGGGGTTCGATTCCCCCACGGGTCACCATTTTATACGGGCGATTAGCTCAGCTGGGAGAGCGCCTGCCTTACAAGCAGGATGTCGGCAGTTCGATCCTGTCATCGCCCACCAATCACATATTTGGCTGGTCATTCGGCCTTAAGTACGGCCCGGTGGTGTAGTGGTTAACATGCCGCCCTGTCACGGCGGAGATCGAGGGTTCAAGTCCCTTCCGGGTCGCCATTTTATTTTGCCTCGGTAGCTCAGTCGGTAGAGCAGAGGACTGAAAATCCTCGTGTCGACAGTTCGATTCTGTCCTGAGGCACCATATTATGTAGAGGATAACGCATACTTTTAAGTATGTGTTTTTTTGCGTTTTAAAGGAATTGAAGGCGCTTGATTTCTACAAGAAATTACTAGTTTAGATAATATTTTGAAGGAAATCCGAGTTTCTTAGAGAAATTCGTTGAAGAATTATTACTTAGGATGCTTTATAAAAGAAGGAGTGGCAGGTATGAAAATGAGGAGGTTGCCTATGGGCCTCCAGTTGGGGATCATGTTCAGTATAACCATCATCTTGTTGACATCGTTATTGGGGATGTCGTTGTATCAATTAGCCGATAACAACAGCACTGCGGAGAGTATCATTAACCATACAGTTACCCGGGCAATGACTTTAAAGGACGCACATACCGACTTTACCAGAGCCTTGCTGGACATGCGAGGATTTTTATTTTATCCTGACGGGAGTGCGACATATGAGCAAGGGTATCGCAACAATTTAAAAAAGAGCTTGGAGGCTGTTGGAAGATATAACCAGGATTCCACCATGACTGACAGCAAAGAAGAAGGCGGCAAACTTAAGAACTTGGTTGAAGCCTATGTGGCTATAGGTGACAAGGTGATTGCCGCCAAGAAAGCCAATGATCCACTGCTGACTCAGTATACGACTGAGGGGCGGAATTTGGTAAAGCAGATTGATGATCAATTTATCGCTGTATCGACTATCCAGGAGAAATATCTTAATGACAAAGGCCAGGGCATGATCAGCGACAACCAAGGTATGATGGTTAAGCTGGCCGTTGGCAGTCTCTGTATTTTGCTGCTTGCGGTTGCTTTAGTTAGCTGGTATGGACGGAACCTGGCGGGACGGCTTAAAAATGTTAGTCAGTCGCTGGCTCAAATTGGTGAGTTGGATCTTACTCAACCTGACTTACATCCAACCCGCAATGATGAAATTGGCGACATGGGACTGGTTATTATAAAAATGCGCCATACCTTAAAGGAATTTACTCAAAGAATTCAAACCAGCAGCTCCTTGCTGGCCTCTTCCAGCCAGCAACTGAGCGCTACGGTAGATGAGCAAATCAAGTCGGTAGACTCAGTGGCTCAAAGCATTCAGGACATTGCGGCCGGTTCGGTACAAAATGCTAACAGCATCAATGACATTTCGGCGACTCTGGAGCAAATTTCGGCCGGAGCCGAACAGGTTAGTGCCGGTGCCGGTGAACTGGACTATAATACGCAGACGGCGGTGGCTGAGGCTGAAGCGGGGATGAAACTGCTGCAGGAAGTTGTCAGTCAGAATGAAACAGTCAGTCAGGCGATGGCGGATATCAATTCGGTAACGGCCAGCTTGGCCCAGGGGTCAAACGATATCAAAGGCATTGTGGCCCTGATCAACGGAATTGCCGGACAGACTAACCTGTTAGCCTTAAATGCCGCCATTGAAGCGGCGCGGGCCGGTGAGGCAGGCCGCGGCTTTGCCGTGGTGGCCGAGGAAGTGCGGAAGCTGGCGGAACAAAGTGCCGGAGCTACGCAGAATATTGAAGAAATTATTGAAAAAATGGGCAGTGAAATCGAGCATGCCGTACAAAGCGTTGGCAATGCCAGCGAAGAAGTGAAGAGGGGATCGGAAACAGTCTATAATACCCAACAGGGCTTTGTGGCGATTAATGAAAAACTGATGAGTGTTAAGGAAGGAATATCCCAGATTGCAGCATCGGTCAAAGAGATGGCGCAGGGAACGGAAGGCATGGTCGCCGGGGTACAGAATATCAGTGCTATCGCGGAAGAGACTTCTTCCAGTGCGCAGATGGTGGCGGCCTCTGCCGAGGAGCAAAACGCCAGCATGCATGAGATCAACTCCAGTGCGGGCGCGCTGTCCACGATGGCTGGGGAGCTCAAGCAAATCGCAACTCAGTTTAAGATATAAAAGACTTGCCAATAGACAAGCTGCCGGAGCCTCCGGCAGCTTGTTTTTTAGAACAAGTTCTGCAGGTAAACAGAAGAATTCTCTCGAATAGCCTTTAGCAGATATGCATCGCCGATGAATAGGCGCGTAGATAATGCCAATAGGATGGCTGCGCAACAAATTATTTGCTAACTCTTAGCGGGTATATAAAAACTCGTGACGGGCGTATCTGAGGTAGCTACAATCGGAGGAATGGTTATATTGGACATTTCATTTGCAACCAAGGCGCCGTTTATTATTTTTGCTAATGTATTGCTATTACACATGATAGGATATTTTGCTCAACAGTACTTTTCCGCCGAAATAGTCTGGTTAGTAGTTGGAATTATTGACGCCTTCTTTGGTTTTAAGTGTGGCTTATATATCCGAAACATTTTTAAGGATGAATTGACAGGACTATATAACCGAAGTTTTTTTGGGCTCTTTCTAAAAAAGGTTTTGTTGGACGTGAGAAGTAAGAAAATCTCCGTTTCCTTACTTATGGTAGACATTGATGACTTTAAGCAGGTTAATGATACCTACGGGCATTTAGTTGGCGACATAGTATTAAAGCAAATCGGGGTTATTCTTCAAAAGAGTATCAGAAGGACCGATTGTGTTGTCCGTTGGGGTGGCGAGGAATTTGCTGTTATTCTTCCCGATACGGAGAGAGAAGGGGCGACAAGGCTTGCCGAACGACTTAGACAGAGTGTGGCCGGCTTTGATTTTAACTCTTCACCGGCAATTCTAAAATTGACAGTTAGTATTGGGGCGGTCAGTTTGTGCGACAGTGTGGAACAGGACGATCTCATTAGGCAGGCAGATAAGGCCTTGTACCAGGCGAAGCAAACGAAAAATACTGTTGTCTTTGTATAACTTGCGGGTAATGATAGGGCGGCATCTTGTATTTTATAGCTCGATAGGGTATAATAATATGCGTTGGGGAGTATACCCGACGGTGTACATTTGAGATTGAATATTGTGTAATCCTTGTAGTTCCTATATTATGCGGGCGTAGCTCAGTGGTAGAGTACCGGCTTCCCAAGCCGTGGGTCGCGAGTTCGAATCTCGTTGCCCGCTCCAGGAAACTTAAGCCTTCTAGCGATTTGCTAGAAGGCTTTTTTGTGTTTGGGTAGGAACGTGGGTAGGAATAGAGAAAAAATAATACGTTTTATGGAGTAGAACTATTAAAAAAGGATCTACTAAAACGCGAAGGTACACGAGAAGCACCAGGAGTGGCACAAGGAAAAACTAGGGGATAATTACGGGATAATAATTGGATCATTGGCGGGACCTTTGGCAAGTGCTATTACCCTAAGCATTTTTCGCCCAAGAAGTATAAAGACTTGCTTAAAGCGGCCGGCATAGACAAAAGTTTTACTTTTTATGATTTGCGGCATACTCATACAAGCCTGTTGCTGCTAGATGGTATTAACCTTAAGATCGTGCAGGAAAGGCTTGGGCACGCCAGTATTGAAATGACTTTGGATACCTATTCGCATTTACTTCCGGATATTTAAGATGTGGCTGTGCAGGCTGTTGCGGCGTTTTTAGTGGGGTAACGATTTTGTAAAGGATTAGATGAATTTAGCAGGACTTTCTGTAAAAAGAGTAAATTATTAAAAAATGAATTTATAATGGAGTTGATAGTATTGCATGATTACATTGAATTAGAAATTAATCAAATAAAAAATCTTACTAACCTACGCCTTGAATTGCCTCTTGAAAAAGGATTGTATGCGGTTGTTGGTACTAACGGATCAGGAAAAAGTACACTAATGCTAGCGCTTTCCCAATTAATACGAAAATCTTCGTTATCTAAGCTTAGCTCTTTAGATTACAATCAAAATTCTTTTGTGAAATTTAAGTTTGATGGCCGAGAGGATTGCTGGGTGTATAGCCAAGGCTTTAAAAGATGGGAAGTTAAATCCCATCCATCTGAAATTAGATTGCCAGGATTTTATGAAGGAAGCATATTTTATGGAACAAGATTTTCTGATGCATCAATTGCAGAATCTGTGCTTCCTGAATTGATACAAAAAAATCATATTGTTGATGCGGATTCATTTATAATTGAAAAACTAAGTATAATTCTTCATGGTGATAAAGAGCACTATAAAAAATTAAAGAGAATCAGAAATAGGAAAATTGCAGATTCTTTTGGATTTAAGGGAGTGCCTTATTTCTATGAAACTTCAAGAGGTATTATTAGTCAATTAGCAATGAGTTCAGGCGAATGTATGCTTATTACACTACTTCATTTTGTTTATAATGTAATTATAAGAGGGAAAATATCAAAGGATACAAAACTCATATTTCTTATTGATGAGGTGGAATTAGCTATTCATCCTGGAGCTATTAATAGGCTTGTCAGTTTTATGGAAGAATTGATTAGAGAATACAATTTAACAACGGTCTTTTCATCGCATTCTGCTGAAATAATTAGGCGAATAAATCCTAGGAATATTTTCCAAATAGAAAATGATGAGGGGAATATTACCATTAATAATCCTTGTTACCCAAGTTATGCAATTCGTGATTTATATGTACAAGATGGATTTGATTATTTAATTCTTGTGGAAGATAAACTTGCGAAAAAATTTGTAGATAGAATAATTCTTATGAATGATTTGTTTTGTAGTAAGTTAATTTATGTACTTCCAGCAGGTGATTGGTTTAGTAATTTAAGGTTACATTCTGATTTAGCTAAGAACAATATATTGGGAGTTGGTAAAAAGATTATTAGTGTTTTAGATGGCGACATTATAGAACAAGCAAACACAAAGGATGAATATAAAGGATTGCCAAAGTTATTTTTACCAATAAAGTCGGTTGAAAAATATTTATACTCAAAGATTATTCGTGAAAATGATAGAGCTTTTATTAAATATATTGGCGATAAATATTTTCGAGTTAGAGGTCTTGCAGAAATTATCAGCGATTATAGGCAAAACTTTGAAGTAGAGAAAGACAAAAACGGTAAAAAATTATACGATGTCTTAATATCCAATTTAAACAAAAATGCTATTTTAGAAGATGATTTTCTGACTTATTTTTGCGATGACCTTATAAAGCTACTTAATACAAATAAATTTAAGTCTCAATTAGAAGCGCTATTATAAATGAATGTGTAAGGCAGGCAATAGACAATAGAAACAGTAAAAAAACATGTACCTGGAAAATATAAAACCCGGCAAGTGCTGATTTTGCTGGGTTTTGTTCATTCCAGAAACTGTATAAAATAGCTTTTGGTGTACTTCGGAACCGGATGCGCAGGTTCGATTCCTGCTGGGCGCACCATTTAACCATTAGCTTTCAGGGATTTAAACCTTGAAGGTTTTTTGCTTTTTATGACCCAGGCAGGCAATACAGAAAAAAACTAGTAGATTTTATAAAAGTATGTTGATTTAATTTTCAATTTAGATTAATATTTTAACTGGACGGCAGATGTCTAGTTAAAAGGAAAGGAGGTAGTTTTTTGACACCAGATGAGGTGCTTATGGAGTTGCGGTCAATGGATGTAAATATAACAAGACGTACATTATTACGTTATGAAAAGGCTAATTTAATACCTGAACCCATAAGAGGTGGACAGGGCAGAGGTAAGGGCAGAACAACAGATTATCCAGATAGTACAGCGTCAGAGGCATTTGCCGCATACTATTTATTAAACGGTAACCCTAGTTATAGAGTAGAGACTGTGGCCAGTGCTCGAAAAACTATATTAAGTTGGTTGGAGAATGGGGTGGATTCTCAAGATATAACTGATATCTTGAGAGATAAAAGACCTTATATTTATGGCGAATCGGTATATATGACTTGGTTCATCTATAAAATGATTTTTTTCAAAAAAATTAGGTTTGATAGAGGAATTTTCTGGGTTGATTATCCTTCTGTTGGGCATTTACTGAATAGTGATAAGGACTTTGAAAATGAGTTTCCTGTTCTTTCACCTGATAAAAATTTAAATTTGATCGAGAATGATCTTGGAATTGTATATCTGTTTGAAAATGCAATAGCAATTAAGCACTGGACTTGGAAAGAAAAAAAATGGGTGACACATTGGGTTGAAAGGCAAACTTAAAAGTACCGACCTATCGGTATTTTTTTTAAGAAATAAACGAGACACATCGTGTCTAGTACAACTAAGGAGAGATGAGCAATGGCAAATGGGAAAAAGCTATACGATTTAAATGAGGCATTAACGATTATTCCCATGAGTAAAGCGGGGATTTATAAGGCGTGCACAGAGGGGAAGATCCCTTCAGTAAGGGTCGGCCGTAGAGTATTTATACCGTCCTGGTACATAGAAAAGATTATAAGTGAGCCTGGGGCCTAAGAAAACAAAAGCCGCCCCCGGTAGGACGGCAGAGGGCGGTGAATAAACTTGTCATTATTAATTTTAACAGGACAAGCAGACATCAAGCAAATAAAAACAATCCCTATAGTTAACGTATGGCAAGGCTGTGGGGGTGGGACGGTGCAGTATGGCTGATTTTATTATGGATCAATGCGCGATACAGGCCATAAAGCAAACCTTGGATCCGAGGGAACTGGTAGAACGATATACCGATATTACCTTCAAGAAGAAAGGTCGCTATTTGTGGGCCTTATGCCCGTTACATAATGAGAAAACGCCCAGCCTCATGCTTAATCATGATAAAGGGAAAATTCGTTGTTTCGGCTGTGACTGGTTTGGCGATAGTCTGGACTTCATTGCGGCGGTTTGGGGCGTAACTTTAGCGGATGTGATTAAAACGTTAGCAAATGACCTGGGCTTGCATAGCAATAGCCCAGAAGAACGGCGGGCTATTAGGTGTAAGATCAAGCAGGACAGGCAGCAGCGCCAGGCTGCAGCAAAATTCAAGCAAGCTGTAGACAGCGCATTTATAAAGCTGATAGCCATAGGCTGGCGGGCTCAGGAAATAGTGAACGCTATAAAACATACAGGCGACTTGGACCGGCCGGAAGTAGGACAGGCATTCGATTTGCTATGTATGATTGATGTAATTTGTGATGATCTTGCCAGTAATGAACCGGAGCGGCAACGGGCCGGGCTGGCGAGGGCGGGGAGGTTCGGGCTTTGGGAGACATGAAAGACAATATTGTGGATTTAGTTGGCAAGATGAAGGACAAGCCGGACGAGCAGAAGGTAACAATCCGGAAAGGCATGATAGGGATTGAAAAACCTACGGACTATGATAAAGAATGGAATGATCTATTCTTTGGAACCGCTTACCAAGTTATCAAGGGCAAGCTCTATCGTGTCACCGTCAAGGATAATGGCGAAATCAAGCAGCAAAATCTGGCCAATTTCGCGGCCCGGATTGTTAAAGAAATTATGCGGGATAATGGACAGGAAATGTCCTTAATTTTTGTGATTGATGGCATGGTATATGGTGGGCATAAATTGGCAGCTGTGCAGGTGCCTGCATCCAAATTTAATTCCATGGCCTGGGCAGTGGATGCCTGGGGAGCTGCTGCTAATCCTGCCCCTGGAAGTGGTGCAAAAGATTATTTACGACACGCTATACAGCATACAGGAGAACAATGTGAGAGACAGACTGTATACGGGCATATGGGTTGGCGTTTGATTGCAAATCAATGGTACTACCTTCACGGGGCGGGGGCGGTCGGTGATATAGAAGGTAAACTATCTGTGGACTTGTCAGCGGATAATTTGGAGCGATATAGCTTGCCTGCCGGCCAGGTCAATTATTCGGCAGCAATGAGTAAGTCCTTGAGGATTCTGGAGTTAGTACCGCGCGAGACATTCTTTACACTGTGGGCAGTTGTGTTCCTAGCCCCCCTGTGTGAGATTATGCGCCGAGGAAACTGCGAACCGTCCTTTTTAATCTGGCTGCTGGGACATTCCGGCGCCATGAAGTCTAGTGTGGCGGCGTTAATGCTTACCCATTTTGGTGACTTTCCCAATAAGTTAACTTTGCCGGCCAATTTCAAAGATACACCGAACCTATTAGAGCGGAAATCATTCCTGGTTAAGGATTGCCTGTTTGTGGTGGATGACTTTCACCCGCCAACGAATAAGAAAGAGGCGGATCGAATGGATGAGGCGGTCCAGCGGTTAAGTCGTGGCTATGGGGATCGACATGGGCGGGGGCGGCTCAATGCGGATTCGACAGCCAAAAAGACATATGCGGCGCAGGGGCTTTGCATTATCACCGGAGAGGATGTAAGTAGCATAGGGCAAAGTGCAGCTGCCCGGCAGGTCGTGATCGAATTACAAAAGGGCGATATCGACACGGAGACTATGACAGAACTGCAGGCTGATGCAGAGCAATATAGCATGGCCATGCGGGGCTTTCTGGAATGGCTTATACCACAGATGGGGACGCTGCCGCAACAATTTCATGAACAGTTTATTCAATTACGGAAAATGGCCAGCAATGACGAGCAACATAAAAGGGTGGCCGAGGAAATCAGTTGGCTGTATATGGGATTTGCGGCCGGGCTTGAATATGCGGCCAGTGTGGGGGCGATTGATGAGGATAAGAAAGTCGAACTAGTTAAAGAATCATGGCAGGTCTTTACGGATTTGGGGGCTAAGCAGGCTTTCCGGAGTAACGAGGAAAAAACCACAGTACGCTTTGTTAAGGCCCTGGTTGATTTACTGGCAACCAATACAGTGTGGGTAAAGGATATTCATGGTAATGATAGCGAGGGCCAGGGGCAGTTTATTGGCTGGTATGATGACCAGTATTACTATTTGATCATTGGCAAGGCTTTATCGGAAGTCGTGAAATATTACCAGGCACAAGGCAGTTTCTTTAATACGACGTCGCAGACCTTAGGAAAGCGATTGGCGCAGGATGGGTTCATAAATGCGGTAGAAAACCAAACATCATTATTGAAAAAAATCGAGGGTAAACCTCGACGAGTGATATATCTTCGAAAGGCTTGTTTAAAAAATCTATAGGGGGATAGGGTAAAAAACGGTGTTGCCGGCGTTACCGCAGCCTATCAAGCTAGGAAATACGTGGGTTTATGCGGTAACGCCGAGCAAAAAAACGGCGTTACCGGGACGTTACCTTCGGCGTTACCGGTTATAGTGAGTCATAAGAAGAAAGTAGGAGGTAACGCCGTTGGTAACACCAAGGTAACGCCGAAAAAACGAACGACGTTACCGGGTTAGCCTAGTAATGGCGCGGGTTTGAAGGGGGTGGTAACGTCGGTAACGGCAAAAAAACCTATAACCCTATATACTTTTTTTTATAAAGGTGAGCTGGCCATGAAAATACCAATACCGGGAATGGACTTTCAAGTAAAAGAAAAGCGGCAAAATGAACCGCTAAGCGTTGAACAGATTGTTAAAGCCATTTATGAAGGATCTTTTCACGGAGCAGCACTGTTGCCGGTCACGCTGGCCTATCAGTCGATATTAGGTCCGGCCTGTTGGATTTGCAGTAATGAAGAGCAGGCAATGTATAAGCGGCAGTGGGAATCAGGTCTAGTCTTTTCGGTAGATGAATTTAAATTGATCGTGGCCACACAAGACATGGAACAGCTAAAGACAGTCATTATGACGAAGCGTGCTTTTAACGGGGAGATAGGCAGGGCGGCGGGGGATGAGACATAACATTTAAATAATGACTTAATACAGTAGTCTGAGAAAATAGCGTTAAAAGGGGGCGGGAAATTGATTACTCATTACCATTACACAGAAAGTGAACTGAAAGCCTTATTGCAGTCGCTTACAGTTCTGATTGATACCCGGGAGCAGGAGAACGGCCATATTACAAGCTATTTTGAGAAGCGAAACATAGCCTACAAAAATCGTAAACTGGACTTTGGAGATTACAGCGTCATGCTACCGGCTAATGATGAATTAGGGATATGGCGGGATCTGTATTTTGATAGTGCTATCGTTGTAGAGCGTAAAAATAGCCTGGAAGAATTAAGCAGCAACCTTACCAATGGCCGGGCGCAGTTTGAAAGTGAATTGATACGCAGTGCAGGCGCCAAGGTTTTATTGATGATTGAGGGCGGGAGCTATGCGGATATCATTGGTCATAAATACAATACCCAGTATGAGCCTAAAGCCTTCCTGGCGGCATTAAAAACTTATGAAGTGCGTTATGGCTTGGGGATTAACTTTATACCGCCCGCCCTGGCTGGCAACTTCATTTACCATACGATTTACTATTTTTTACGCGAACAGTTAAAGCGTATTGCCTAGGGGTCGGGATATCGGATCGTGGGAGCAGGCGGTTAGGAAATTAGCTGGGAGAACTTTTTTTGAAACGGAGCGCAAAAGGAGCGTTTTAAAAGGAGCGCTCCTTTTCGAAAGGGAGCGTTACTATTGTAAACCGGAGTGCTGCCCTTTTGTTACCAATGGAAAACGATGTAAGGGGGTGAATTCTGAAAGGTCAGGAATACCCAGGAAAGGTTTGCTAATAGGGGGTATCTGGGGAAATAAGCGCTTGCTGCTGATGCAGCCGTTTTCTTGTGGCTATAAGTCGGGTGCGGCAAAAGCACTACATTCTAAAAACAACTTAAATAACTGAAGGGGAGATTATTTATGAAAAATGTAAAAATGGAAAAACAAGGTGAACTGTTAACGATTACGATTGACCTATCTAAGCGATATGGCAAAAGCAGCAGCGGAAAGAATATCATTGTGGCCAGCACAGAGGGCAATCAGTCGGTACCGGAGACGGATTATAAGATAGGCCTGAATGTCTATATAAAGGCAGAGTAAGAGTGATAGACTGGCAAGTAAATAGTAGTATGGCAAGAAAATAACCCGGGCGCAATCCCGCCCGGGACAATTTAAAAGGACGTTGCTTTGCATTGATAGGTAAGAGTTTGGGCATTGCCCTCTGTATAAAAAATATGGCCAGATCCCCGGGTCAGGGGACTTGGCCATATTTTATACGATTTGAATTAAGTGAGAAAGCTAAGAAGCATCATTCATTCCTAAGCTGCCCAATACTCGTAAGGCTAGATCGATATATTCCTGAGCTTGACTAGGCTTTAAATTGAAATCTAATTCGTGTACGCTTTTGTTTCTTAATATACGAAGTTGTTCGATTATTTCACTTATATTAATGGATAGCATATTTTTTTCTACTAGTATTTTTAAAATATCAGTTGGTGTAGATTTCTTAAGATAGAATAGGTTGTTCTTTTTTGCATATCTCACAATGGCATCTTCTATTAATAACCAGGCTTCTAGAATTGCTACACGAGGGTTATCGGTTGCTAATTTGTCAAAATAAGTTGTTAATTCTTTATGTGTAACAATAATTAATGAGCTATTGATGTCAGAACTTACGGTTTTAGAGGGAGTTGAGGCCATCTCATTTGGAGTCATTTCAGGAAGGTTTGCCACCTCGGCAAGATTCTTTGCTTCTTTTATCCCTTTATCAAATTCAAGCTGTATATTATAGATTTTCAGATTCTTAAGGTAAGGAAGTAATTCGAGAATAGGTTTTTTTAAAATAAGAATCACAATGATTATTGATGCTGGCCAAGCAAGAGCATTAATTGAGCTTGAAAAGAATGTTAACCAATCCATAGTGACCTCTCTCTTAAAACATGTTAATTTATTAAGGCTTTGTTGTTTTATTTCGCTTTTCAATAGATTTTAGTTGCCCTTTAGGTAGATCATCGTACAGCTTACTGATCATCTTTGGCTGTGTTATGAGGTGCTCTGTGATTATATTTATTAAAGTAAAGAGCTTATGTACTATTTCAATATTATCGTTTAAATCAATATAGCCGGGGTGAACAGCATTGTTACCGATTATACGAACAATATCAAAAGCTTGCTGTAATCTTTGAGGCAATCCTTCGTTAACAAGATACTTTATGTCCTCATTGATATTGGTACCCTTAGCTCCAAGATGCTTAGATAGTTTCTGTAATACTAATCGCAAAAGGGCGGCAGAGCCACGGGGTGAAAGATGTGCAATTGAACGAGCTTCCTCGTAGTCTGCCAATAACTCATCAGGCAAATCTTCGTGAGGGGCTGGCAACGAATTTATTGCTTTAGCAGGATATAGGATTGCAATTCGTGGTTTTCTAACTGGTTCATCGTGTAGAGGGCTATATTCGTAATCTAGATCCTCGCTAAATATCGATATATGCTCTAAAGTTACGCCGCTACAAACTGGACATAAAAATAAGTTCCAGGTATCGTCTTCCCAGATTAAGTTTTCTTCGGAGTTCCAGAAGCGGTTGTAGGTGGATATAAGATGCATATAAGTCTCGTTGTTGCAGTGTAGGCAGTTGATTACTTTTCCGTCCTTTTTGCTTACATCAAGATCAGGATTGTTCATTTTGTCTCCCCTTAGTTTAATCGTTTCATATTAGATTATTTATTAAGGCAAATAAGTTTGAGTCATATACAGTAAAAGGAAGCTCGTGGTTGGTTGAAGATTCATAGGCTGCAACTGTTTCAGGTGTTATTTTATTTAGTATGTTTTGCCACCTTTTCACCCGATCGTTTTTATTATCAAGATCCATTCTTAATGCTAAATTTCTGAGTAGGTGATGGAGGCGGCTTACTGTAATTACTATAATTGTGTATTTAACAGGGTTATTATTTGGTCGAATATCAGGTAGAGCCATAACTACATATTTGCCGTCCGCCAATGATGTCGATCCCGCGTCATGTGCTGCCGATGGTAGTGTCGGATGTTTTATTTTACATAGCCATTTATAAGCCGCATATATTCGCTGCCAATATATTTCAAATTCCATATCGGTCATTACTTTTCCGAGAATTATTGATTCTTCTTTCGCTTGAATAGCTTGAAATTTACAGAGATCTTTAATACTCCAAGGAGAATCACCGTATTTCTGGCTGGTTAATTTATTTACTCTATCTGGATGGCCTAATAAAGAGCTAGCAATAAGTGCGTGTTCAAAAGTTGCTGCGGCAATGGAGCCTGCCTGTGAAGTGTAACCTATTAAAAGTAAATTCCAAATTGCACGGAGATCATTTAGAGTGCGCTTTAAATACGGAGCTAGAATTTGTAAATCGGCATTTTGTTTATTACATGGGAGTGTTAATAATTCAACTCCACATTCATAACATTCTTCTAGTGGACTTTGAAATGGCTTAAGAACATCTGATAACACTATAGTAGCTGCGATTTCTGTCTTAGACGTTTCCTTCCACAAGCCAGCAGCACTTTCATTCATAATTATCACTTACCTTGCTTTAGAGTAGATCACGATAATTCTTTGGTTAGAAATATAACAATAGCGTTGTCATGGCTAAACATTTTATGACAGATATATTTCCATTTTTATACATTGTTCGCCGAAAGGCAAATGATTCCTGCGATATGCATAAAAAAGCCGGCTCGACGGCCGGTTTTAAGTTAAGAAATCTGTAGGGTCACTCCTGATTAACTATTGTTGCTTAATTCACCTGATAAATCTGTCACCATTTTATTCATAATTTCCTTACATTCTTCTAATAGTTGTTTTATTCTTCTTTCTAAAACTTCATTTTTGGTTGTTCTCCATAGCTGCTTATCATTTTCACGAAAAGACTCTTCTACTTGCAAATAAAAATTCAATAAAATGTTTCTCATATTAATTGGTAAATACAAACTCCATAGAACAGTTTTATCGTTAATAATACTGGCGATTTCCATCATTTTTTTTTTAAGATCCTTTTGCATTAATAGTTCAATCATTTCTTTTGCTTGTTCTTTATCTGTATTCCATGTAGTTACTATTTTGTTAATTCCGTTTTGATTACAATCAAGCTTTTCTAATGTGTTAACTACATCATTAGTAGAAGTCATCGTGAGTATCTCCACTGGTCCCCATAAGAAAAGTTGAAGTTCGCCAAACATATAAAATAGTCTTGTCAGATATTTATGCATGTCCATGTATGCTTCATGTCGTTTTATGGTCCAAAGTTTAAAATCTTCGTTTCTCCTAATATGGTTAAACTTTACTTGCTCTGTAAGAAGTGTTAAGCGTTGATCATAGTACTTAATATCTTTATCTAACTCGGCTTTTTGTTTTTGCAATTTCTTATTAAATGAATGCTGTTTATGGAACGCATAATACCCCCACAAACCGATTGGAATAGGACTG
The DNA here is from genome assembly GCF_900110485.1 of Propionispora vibrioides. Classification (NCBI taxonomy): domain Bacteria; kingdom Bacillati; phylum Bacillota; class Negativicutes; order Selenomonadales; family Sporomusaceae; genus Propionispora; species Propionispora vibrioides. The sequence continues at coordinate 14,529 of NZ_FODY01000041.1, forward strand.
TATTTTAATACCATGTCAATTATGTTTGAGATTCCTGTATCCACGTTAATACCTCGTCATAATAAATATTCTCTAACTAAGAAGGGAACAGTCAGGACATTGAGAATCTTGCCGGATTATTCAGGTTAGGAGAATAATTCATTAGTTTTCCTTGGCTTGATCGTCTTGTATATATTCTAGTAAATCTCCGGGCTGACAGTTGAGGGCAGCGCAAAGCTTGTCTATAACTTCTAATGATACATACTCATTTGTGTTGAGTTTAGCCATAGTTGCTTTTGAGATGCCAGTCAGTTGAATAACGTCTTGTTTTTTCATATCTCTATCAATTAATAGCTTTAAAAATGGTTTGTAACTAATCAAAACATTCACCTACCTTTGTTTAAATAATAATACTAAAAGTTCAATAAGTCAAACTAAAGTCTTGACATCTTGGCGCAGTGATAGTATACTAAAGTTAGATAAGTTGAACTTTAGTATTATAAAACAAACTAAGGCGGTGCTGGAAATGCTAAAATCAATTGCAATGACATTATCAAACTCTTTGGTAAAACATGGACTGCCCCGCCCCCAAGCCCTAAAGCGCGCCTGGGCAATGGCCAAGCAGGGCCAGTTTAATGCGAAGGCTGTTGGTGTAACCTTTGGGCTTAGACAAACCGCTCTAATGCGTTTGAAGAAGTACAGCAAGGAAGTCATAACTATCCTTTTGGTCCATGAGCCAAACCAATACGATAAAAACGCCGTAGCAGTCAAAGTAAGCGTTAACCGGGGGCGGGCATTCACGATAGGATATCTGCCTAAGCTAACAGCTTCTTTGTGGGGGCGGTTAGTGGACAAGCAGAAAGCCGCTGCCAAAATCGTAAAGATTACGGGTGGCAACGGCAAGAATTTGGGAATCAATTTTAAGTTGCAGCTAGTGGCTTGATTTGTATCTGGGAGGTGTTACATGCAAGAAAGTAAAAGGAATGCTCCTGTTCGCCGGCAAGCAAAAACAGGAGCGTAAGCAGGACCTTTATAAAATACCCGCTCACTGTCATTTTAACATAGTGGTCGGGGGCGGGCAATTGGAGAGTGAGAAGATGTATTTATCTAACCAATTATGCTCAGATTGTGGCCATAGGCTTTATGTTACTTGGTCATGGCCGCCAGTGATCACTGGGAAGCCCTTCCCGCTAATCTTTGTTTGTCAGAATTGTGCTTTACAGCAATGCTTGGATGGATATGCAGTAAAGAAGCCTTTCCCCAATGACATGATTATAACGCCGAAAGGCTCAAACGTACTATTGCGCCATTATGATGCCTATAACCAGGCATTGCCGTTTATGCAAAATGGACGTTTCATAACTAATGATTAATTAAAGGGGTGCAGTGATGGAGACGAAAGTAATGATTATGCAAACAGATGGAACTAAAACAAACGTATTTATTTATGGAGTTAAGTCGACTCAGGAATTATATAGGTCCATGTCAGAAGCATTCAAGCTTGAAGATTGTAAGATCTATTACATAGATGATATTGACGTCTTGGCCAGAGCTATGACCGCTTAGGATTAATTAACTGTTGTGTTATGTGGGGGGATGAATTATCCCTCCATAAATAATGTTATTGTTAGGGGGCTAACTTATGGCTAAAGAACGCTCTAACGGCGAATGTACGGTATTTGAACGCAAGGATAGACCAGGAGTATGGCGTGGACAAGCTGTATGGATAAATGCTGCAACAGGCCAGCGCATTGTTAAAAGCTTTGATATCTCAAAAGGGACTGAACTCCAGAAAAAACGCGAGGCATTAAAAAAAGCCCAGAAATGGCTGGACCAGGTACAAAACGGATTAATGCCGGACGCTGACAAAGTCACTGTGGGTGATTGGATTGACCGGTGGTTACAAGACTACGTAAAACCTAATGTAAGGATAAAGTCGTTCGATAAATATGAGGGATGCTTATGTGACTATGTAAAGCCTAAGTTTGGCAATATGCTATTAACCAAAGTAAAAGAACCCGATTTGCAGAGGTTTTTTATTTGGCTATTGTCTGATGGTGGTAGAAAAGGTCAAGGATTATCTACCAGTACAGTAAAGGCAACAAGACGATATTTGAGCATGTGCTTTGACCAGGCTATAAAGTCCGGACTACTCTTAAAAAACGTAGTGAAGGACACTAGGCCCATTAAACTAGTGAAGAAGGATATTATGCCGCTAGATAAAGAACAGGCTGCAGCGTTAACTAATATAGCTAAGACTACCGGAGAAATGCAACATATGGCCATATTACTGGCACTATCTACTGGTATGCGACTTGGTGAGTTATTCGGCTTAAAGTGGGATTGTGTTGATTTGAATAAGGGTGTAATTCAGGTAGTTCGGGCTCTAGTTACCAGTAAATCCGGACAGTTATTTCAAGAGCCGAAAACGGCTGCATCTCGCCGCAAAATACCTTTGCCGGCAGATGTCACTAAGGAACTGAGAAGGTATAAGAAATGGCAGGACTGGCAACGACATTTGATGGGCGATAAGTGGGAAGAAAATGACTTAGTGTTGGCTAATAACTATGGCCGGGTAGTTGATACAAGTAATTTTACATCTAGGTACTTCAAGACTATGTTAGTTCAAGCTGGAGTCGATAGGAGCGTAAAATTCCATGATCTGCGGCATACTCATGCAACATTACTGTTATTACAGGGGGTAAACGTGAAAGTGGTGGCGGAGCGGTTAGGGCATACAAGCATAAAGATGACGCTGGATACTTATAGTCATGTACTTCCGGATATGCAGGAGGCGGCGGTAAAGGCTTTGGAAGGAATGTTTTGCATAAGATAATAAAAGGGTATTTAATAGGCCGAAAGATTTTAGTATTATTAAACTAATAGCTATATTTTAATTTAATGGTTTCTAACTTCAAGTTTTTAAGGGGTGGGTAATGATTTTAATTAAAGAAATAACTAATTTGGATTTCAACGGTAAAGGAGAAGCTTTTGTAGAGCAAAAATTTATTACTCCCTTATTAGAGGCTTTAGGTTATGAGCATCATAGAGATTATGAAGTGGTACGTCATGGTGATAATAACGCCTCCTTTAAAGTGAAATATCCTCCTGTTGAACAAGGTGCAAAGACGGTAAAACATTACAATCCTGATTATATTCCAACCATACGTAAAAAAATGTTTTGGGTTATTGAAGCCAAATCTCCGAGTGTAGAATTTCCTTTCGAGTATAAGTATATAGTTCAAGGGCTTCAATATTGTCTCCATCCGGAGATACAAGCACAATACCTAGTTATTAGCAATGGAGTTCAAACTTCCATATATGCACCACTCGCATCTTTAGTATTGGAAAGAGAGATATATGAACCTATTCTTTCTTTTTCTTCAAAAGAGTTATTAATTAAATGGAAAGAAGTTCATGGATTATTATCGGTTGAACGTTTACGGGAAAACCTAGAAATTATGCTTCAACAAATGTACGAAAAAATATCGTTATCAAGTCTTGATATAAATTATCCTCAAAAGTTAGCTTCACAAATAACTTCAAATAAAGATGTTATAAGTGCTAAAATTGAGAAGCACATAACGCATCTTTATTGTGAAAAATACAATAAAGAACGGTCAACTTGGCAAGAGCAATTAAGGAGTTTATCTTATCAGGATTTATACCGTATACTTGATAATCCGCTCGGAGTAGGCAAAACAGTGGCTGATTATTATGTGGAAAAAGCATTATTGGTAGAAACTCCAGATGTAGTTTACTCTAATTTAATAAAAGACTATGAAAAGCAATCGATTTTTCGAAAAGAGCAAACATTTGTCGGATTGTGTGTATTGTTCAATAGTACTAGCGAAAATAAAAAAATTAAAACAACAATAGAAAGTTTTATTAAAAAATATGCAGATGGCGAATTAAAGCTGAATGTGCGGGATTGCGGTTTTTTCGTAAATATTTAATTCTTCATGTTTATCCACCAACCCGAGAATTGATAAATCAATATTTAAAAACTGCACCAGAATTAGAAAGATATGTAGATGGTCCAAATTCTCTTAAATTAACATATTTATCTGAAATAATAAGTCATAAAAAATATTTTGAAGTTTTTAAAAAATCTAAGGAAGAAGATTTAATAGTGTTTTGTAGTGAAATTGAAGTATGGGAATCTAAATTTGATACTGAATTCTGGGAAGCTAGAAAAAAGCTGGAGGTCTCAGAAAAACAAGCTGGGGGTTATGAATCATATGGTAAAAATAACCACCATTGGGCCTTTAAAAATATTGTTAATAACTTCATAAGTAATTTTTGTTGGAAAATAGGTTTCTACTTAACTTATTATGGCAGGTTTTCACCTGTCTTTTTTATTTAATAAGGTCCCATATTAAATTCAATGTTGATATAATAGCATTCAAGGGGACAATGAGTCGTAGGGGGATTGTGTATGTCGGCAAAATATAAATGGAACCGCTTTTGGTGCTCGCGTGATAAATTTGTAAATTTAGATAATGGGTTCCTATATGATCCGCAATCTGAATATGGAAAATATCACAATCCCAATGCCAAACCTTTGGAAGAGTTTTTAAGCTATCAATGCTTAGTTTTATTAGGAGATCCTGGCCTTGGTAAGTCATTTGAAGTTGAGATGAATAGACCTCTTACTATTAATGAAAAAACTGAGAATGAGAAAGAATTACTTGTAAATTTAAATACTTGCCAAAGCGATCATCAACTTGAGAAGAAGATATTACATAATCCTATATTTGAGTCTTGGCGCAATAGTGATCATCAAACTCTATATCTTACTCTTGAAAGTTTTGATGAATGCTTGATTCGCGTAGAGATTTTAAATAATTTATTACTTGAAATACTTAAAGAAAGTCCAATTGATCGGTTATATTTACGTATTGTTTGTCGTACAGGCTACTGGCCATCTGCATTAGAAATCGGGTTAAAGAAATTATGGGAAAAGGACGCTGTAAAGATTATAGAGCTTATGCCTCTGCGTCGAGTAGATGTGGAAAATGCTGCACGTATGGAATCTATAAATATTAGTGCTTTTATGGCAAAGATAGCTAGTCAAAACATTTCTTCTTTTGCTGCTAGACCAATAACTTTAAGGTTTTTACTCAATCGATTTAAGGCATCGGGAGATTTACCAGGAAATCAAATAGAGATGTACAATGAAGGCTGTTTAATGCTATGTGAAGAGGTAAATCCTTTTAGGATAAATACTAGCACTGCTGGAAGTTTATCTAGTAAAGCTCGTCTTATAGTTGCTTCAAGAATAGCCGCCGCACTTATATTTACAGGAAAGACTACAATTTGGAATGCTGCTAATTGTGGAGACATTTCTGTCGATGCTATTCCTATTCAAGCGTTAATTGGATTTGAACAGATAGATGGGCAGCCTATCCTGATTGATGAGCGTGTATTACAAGAAACATTAGCTACTGGAATTTTTTCCTCGCGTGGGCAAAATCTTTTGGGATGGGCGCATCAAACTTACGGTGAATTTTTGGCGGCCAACTATTTGAAGCTTCATTCCGCTAAGGAAAAGATAATCATGTCTTTAATTTCAGTAAATTATAGAAACGGAAAACGGCTAATACCTCAACTTTTTCCTGTAACCGCGTGGATTGCAGGAATGATTCCAACCATGTTCCGCCAAGTAATGAAGATGGAACCTGAGGTATTGCTATTGGGTGATATTGCTGCAACAACTGATTGCTTAAAAGCCGAGTTTGTAGAGGCGTTTTTAACTCAACTAGATAATACGGGGGTTATTGACTGGGCAATAAGTGGAAACCTAAGATACGATAGAGTAAAGCACTCAGGACTTGCAGAGCAGCTTAAATGTTACTTATCAGACAAGGCAAAAAATGAGACAGTAAGAATTGAAGCTCTAAATATCGCTAAGGAATGTGGGCTTGAAGAGCTTGGAAATATAATAAGTGATATTGCTTTAGACGTGAGTGATAATCAGGAGGTTCGAAGCACTGCTGCATTTGTCGTCTCTCGCATTGGAAAAGATAATGATAAAGCAAAGTTAAGAACAATAGTATTTACTGAGGACCAAGATAGCCATAACAAATTAAAAAGATATGCACTATTAGCTGTATGGCCTAATTCTATTACAGCAGAAGAGCTTTTTAGTATATTAACTCCAACTCAAAGAAATAACTACTTAGATAGTTCTTTCATATCAGACCATATTTTGAATGGATTGAAGCCTTTAGATTTGCCTATTGCAGTAAAGTGGGTTTTATCTCAATATAATGATGAAGAAATGACGATTCTTGATATATTTCCAGAAAAAATACTACAACTTGGATGGAAAAACTTAAACGTTCCAGGAGTAATTGAAAGTATAATTCCTGTTATTTTACGTAGAATACGGAACTATAAAAGTATTTTTGGGGAAAAATATTGTTTTTCAGATGATGATATGACTAGGCGGAGAATGTTTTTTGAATTCTTGATAAGTAATTATGAACTGAATCAAGAATTAGCACAGGATATCGTAAGTAGCAATCCTTCACTTATTTATACTGAAGATATTAATTGGTTGTTGGAAAAGTTAACATCAAATATATTACCAAGTAGAGATGAGCAAAGATTTTGGGCGTATTTATTAGATCATATTTGGTATCGAGGAGGTAATCTACCTGATGTGAGTGCACAGATCTTCGCTATATATCAAAAAAATCCCGATATAGCTGATATTTTTGCAAGCTCTTTTTCTGCTATTGAGTTGTCTTCAAAATATGCTGAGAAACAGAAAGAGTATTATTTGAAGCGAAAAGAATGGGAAGTGAGAGAAGAAAGAAAAGCAAAGACAAAGAATCGTGATGGCTTTAACATGAAAGAAAGAGTGAATACATTTGTAGAAAGAGTGGAAAGCGGAATTTTAAATGATTGGTGGAATTTGTGCCACTTACTAACATTTGATGAATCCGGAGATCAACTTAAGAGTGATCATTTATCAAATATTGCAGATCTGCCGGGGTGGAAAATTATTGAAGGAAATCTCCAATCAAGAATTATTGCCATTGCCGAACTTTATTTAATTAATAGAAACCCTGAGCCAGATAAGTGGATTAGTTCAGATAAGTTTTATGCGCCTGATTTTGCCGGATTTAAAGCTATTCGTTTATTATATTCACATTCTCCTGAGCGGCTTGAAATAATTCCTATTGAGGTTTGGAAAAAGTGGATACCAGTAATTATGTGCTATCCAGAATGGGTTGATAATCAGGATGGAGAATTTCACCAACGAGTTATTAAATTAGCACACACAAAAGATCCAACACAAGTTATTAGTTCTGCATTAAAAGCAATTGATAAGGTCATTAAAAACTCAGGATACTTATATAGACTTAATAAGTTTGATTACATCTGGAATGATGATCTAGCCGCATCAGTCTTTGCAAAACTTAAGCGGCGTGGGATAAAGAGTGAGGTAATGTCATTTTTATTACAAAAACTATCATTGATAAAGTACGAACCTGCAATAAAGCATGCGAAAATTAATTTGAAAACTAGAAGGAACAGAGAAAAGGCGATTATATACACCCAATTTCTTTTAGATTCTGAGGGTTTGTGTGTGTGGAATTTAATCATGGAGACTATGAAAATTGATGTAGAATTTGGCAAAGAGTTAATGTTAAGTATGACGTCTCCATGGGATAATATGGCATTAAAATTGATGCCGAAATTAAATGAAGAGCAGCTTGGAATCTTATATCTTTGGATAGTAAAACATTTTCCTTATGAAGAGGATCCACATCACGAAGGAGTATATTCACCAACGCCTCGTGATGATTTAACAAAAGTACGATCTAAAGTATTAGAACTCTTGGTTGAAAAGGGCAGCGATGAGGCAGTCATTGCACTATCAAAAATCGTAAAAGAATTACCTAAACATGATTGGTTAGTAGTTATTTTAAATAGAGCCCAAAAAGCAAGGCACCAAAGAATTTGGATGCCTCCTACCTCAGAGGAGGTTTTATCTCTTATTAAATCCAATAGGTCAAGGCTTGTAAAAAATGGAGATCATCTTCTGGAAGTAGTAATTGATGGGCTACGGCAGATACAATATAAAATGCAAGGTGAGACACCGCTTGCATTTGCTTTATGGGATAAAGTAAGAGATCACCAATATAGACCTAAGTCTGAAAACGATTTTTCAGACTTGATTAAAGTATTATTGGAATACGAGTTAGTAAACCGAGGCGTTGTTCTGAATCGGGAAGTTGAGATTCGACGAAACAGGGGCGGAACTTCAGGTCAACGGACAGACATTCATGTTGAAGCGGTTTCTAATACAAATACCAATGATGTTGTAAAGGTAATTATTGAAGCCAAGGGATGCTGGCACGATAAGCTTGAGTCTGCAATGGAAACACAATTGGCTAACGGTTATCTTAAAGAAAACGAATGTAATCATGGTGTATATCTTGTTGGTTGGTTTAATTGTAAACAATGGGATCCAGATGACAAAAGCAGCAGAAGGCAGGCTTTTAAAAATGATTATGTAGGCTTGGTAAGAAAGTTGGACAGGCAAGCTGAACAACTTTCTATTGGGGATGTTTTAATCAAGGCATTTGTTATTGATGTATCTTTAAGATAGTTTAAGGGTAACTACGTTGGGTAGGAACGTGGGTAGGAATAGCCAGTAAAAAACAGTAGAATTTATATAACGAGTAGAACAACTATAGGCCGCAAACCCTTGATTATATTGACTTCGGGGTAACTAGATAAAATCAGTAAAAGTCCAGTTTTCCAATTCCCAAGCCGTGGGTCGCGAGTTCGAATCTCGTTGCCCGCTCCAGGAAAATAAAAGCCTTTCAGCAGATGAACCGCCCCAGGAAAGATAGACACAAAAGAGAAAAGCCAATCGTAGAATATCTTTGTGTTAAGCCGACTGACGCCGTTTTTCGGCTGGCGTCAGTCGGTATTTGATTTGGAAACGCTCGAAATTGTAAAAATGGATGTAGTCGTCAATCAGTTCCTGAGCCTGTGTTAAGGTTTGGATCTTCTGGCGGTGAATGCACTCTGCTTTGAGAATAGAAAAGAAGTTTTCAGCCATAGCATTATCGTAAGGATTTCCTCGTCTTGACATAGAGGGCATAATGCCATATTCTTTAGTCAGGTTGAAATATGCTTGTGAGGTGTATTGAAACCCCTGGTCGCTGTGGAGGTAGAGTT